>JACOEF010000171.1 GCA_024998705.1 Nitrospira sp. | reverse complement strand
TGATCTTCAAGGGCACCGACCCCACACCCGAGGCGTACTCCGGCTTCCAGGGCACTGCGTTGCATGATCGTCTCCAGGCAGCACGCATTGTCCGGTTGTTCATCGGAGGACTGGCCACGGACTATTGCGTGCTTGACACGGTTCGGGATGCCCGGGCACTCGGGTATGAGGTCTGCCTGTTGGTCGATGCCATCCGGCCGGTGAATGTCCTTCCCGATGACGGTCGACGCGCAGAAGAAGCGATGGTGCTCGCCGGTGCCATTCCCCTGTGCTTGGAGCGATTGGCCACATGAATAGCACCTCGGACGCGCTGCTCACAGACCTGTACGAACTCACGATGGCGCAGGCCTATCTCGCTCAGGGCATGACGGACATCGCCGTCTTTGAATTCTTTGTCCGAAAACTGCCGCCGCAACGCAACTTCCTCATGGCTGCAGGATTGGAGTAGGTCTTACACTACCTGGAGGAGTTTCAGTTCTCCGACGCCGACATCGACTGGCTTAATCAGGTCGGTGGGTTCAGCCAGGCGTCGCTCCGTGCGTTCCGTGCGATGCGCTTCACCGGCGAGGTCCATGCGATGCCGGAAGGGAGCCTCTTTTTTCCACACGAGCCGATTCTTCGCATTACCGCACCGCTGCCGCAGGCGCAACTCATGGAAACCAGGGTGATGAATCTCCTGAACTTCCAAACGATGGTGGCCTCCAAAGCCTGCCGGTCGGTCTTAGTTGCAGGCGACAAACCCCTAATCGACTTCGGCCTACGCCGCGCGCATGGGGCGGAAGCCGGCCTCCTCGCCGCTCGCGCCGGGTACCTGGCCGGACTCGCGGGGACGTCGAACGTATCGGCCGGAGCGCGCTTCGGCATTCCGATCTATGGGACGATGGCCCATTCGTTTGTCCAGGCCCATCTGGACGAGGCGGAGGCGTTCATCCATATCGCAGAAGCGCAGCCCCGCAATGTCGTGCTCCTCATCGACACCTACGATACGGAGGCCGCGGCGGAAAAGGTGGTCCTCCTCGCGGCCCGTTTACAAAAGCAGGATATCTCGATTCACGGCGTCCGGCTCGATAGCGGAGACCTGGCCGACCACGCACGCAAGGTTCGACACATCCTGGATCGCGGCGGCCTCACGGCCACCCAAATCCTCGCCAGCGGAAATCTTGATGAGGTACGTATCCAGGCGCTGGTAACAGGGCAGGCCCCGATCGACAGTTTTGCAATCGGCACGGCCATGACCACCTCAGCCGATGCCCCCTACCTGGACTGCGTCTATAAACTCCAAGAATATGCCGGCAGACCCTGCCGTAAACGATCCGAGGGCAAGGCCACCTGGCCCGGCCGAAAGCAGGTCTATCGCCGGATCGGAAACGACAGACGCCTGAACGGTGATATCATCACGGTCGAAGGCGACTGCCGGGAAGGCGAGCCGCTGCTGGGTCAGGTGATGCAGAAAGGCACACGCGTCGCATCTCCGCCGTCGCTGGAAGAGATCCGCAGACATGCCCGGCTCTCGCTGACACAATTGCCGGACCCGTTGCGCCGCATCGACCGTGCCGATCCTTACGAGGTCCGGATCGCGCCGACTCTCACCGAATTGGCAGAACAGGTCGATAGACACACATGAGCCCCATAATGTTCCCGGAACCATGCCATTTACCGCAGCACCGAATCTTCTTGAGGGAGGCCCGTTCATGAACCAGCATTCTGTTTCCAGCACCACCGTCGCCGCTTGGGTGGTGGCCGTGTTCCTCTCCCTACCAGCCGGTGCGGATGCCGCGGCGAAGCCGGCACCCAAACCCTCCACGAGCAATACCTGCGAAAGCGCCTTCAAGCACACGCGCCCGGCGCCAAACATAGTGAACAACGTGCTCCAGGCTCATGCCCGTTGGCTGGAGGATCGAGACGCCCCCGATGGTCGCCGGGCCAATCTTTGCCGCACCGATCTTCGACAACTGCGCCTGGCGGGAGCCAACCTCGAACGGATCAATCTCGAAGGCGCGATCCTGAAAGGCTCAAACCTGCGTACCGCGAGTCTTGTGCAAGCACACCTCAAAGGCGCCGACCTCGCCCAGGCGATACTCTACGACGCGAATCTGGAGGGCGCCGACCTGCGCAAGGCCATGCTGGTCAACGCCCATCTCAATCGCGTCGCGGCCGACGAAGCGGCGTTCTACGGAGCCAACCTGCAAGGCGCGCACTTCCGGGAAGCGCTATTGGAGCGGGCGCATTTTGAAGATGCAGATCTCCGGGGCGCGGACCTCAGCAACGCCACCCTCCTGGACGGCTATTTTTATGGCGCGAATCTATCGAAAGCCAATCTCACCGACGCCGACCTGGCAAGCACCGACCTCCGCCGGGCCAATTTTCGCCAGGCCAATTTACGCCGAGCCACTCTGCAGGGTGCCTTGCTGGACAGCGCGACCCTCGACGGCGCATCACTCGTTGAAGCAGATCTGGAGAGCGCCTATTTAGACGACGCCTCGCTGGCGAACGCGGATCTCCATGAGGCCAGCCTCCGTGGCGCAGATTTTCGCTATACGCATCTTGGCGGAGCCAACCTGCAGCGAGCCAATCTTGAAAATGCAAACATGGAAGGAGCGAACCTCGTCAAAGCCCGACTGGACTCGGCCACGCTGACCATGACGGTCCTGTATAAGGCCAACCTGTCCGGGGCCATTCTACACGGGGCCACGCTGCATCACGCCGTCCTCATCGGCGCCCAACTGGCACGGACCGATCTTCGAAAAGCCGACCTCACCGAAATGTATGGCCCGAAAGCCCATCTACAGCAGGCCCGGCTGGCCGAAGCCAATCTGGAATTGGCCAACCTGGTGGCAGCCGACCTGAGCCAGGCCGACATCAGCCACGCGGTCGTGGTACAAACGAACCTCCAGGAGGCCAATCTGCGCGGGGCAAATGTGAGCGCTTCAGATTTGACAGGCGCCCAACTGAACAACGCCGATCTGCAACAGGCCGACTTGCGGGGAGCGAACCTCAGCGGCACACTGGGGCTGGTTCAAGCACAACTCGATCAGGCCTGCCTGGATGAGGCGACTCAAATTCCGTCCGATCTCCAGAGGCCGAAGCCCTGTCCCCAACATCACCAACGACCGCGTAAGTAGCATGATAAGCGAATCACCAGGCAGGCATATGGGAAGACTGATCACCGCAGTGAATGAAACCAGTGTCCGGTCCAGGGCCTCAAGGACCGGAACCATTGCGCCACCATGTTCCTGTTATGAGAGCTCGATGTGACCCGGCAGGTTATGACCATGCTCGCTCTAGCCGGGCTGGCAGTGCTGGGCATCCTGATGTTTCTTGCCTGGTGCCCGCCGGACGCCTGTCGAGCCCTGCATATCCAGACCTATACCATCTCCGGTCTGGACGACTATCGGCAGTTTTTGGCAGACGACGCGGCATTTCTCGCACGGCATCATGTCCGGGCGATCCGCCTTGATTGTTCGGCCCTGCGCGAGGATGTCGTGACGGCCCTCACGACCGGGCACCTGGCGCTTGGCATCAACAACCAGGATGGAGTTGAAGAACGGACCGGCCGGGCTGGTCCGATCCAAGCGCGGTACGAGGGACGGTTATTACACCTGACCTACACGGCGTCTGACGATCACCGGCAATCGGAGGAATGGGTGGTCAACATCCAAAACGGCGTTGCCGGGCAAGAGCGACGGGACCTGTCGTTCCTTCCACGATTGTTCGGCGGCTTAATTCTCCATGTTCAGAACAAGGAAACTCCCATCGTATTTTTCTCAGATCAACCCTGTGCCTGACAGTGTGCGGCAGGGCACGGTTGTTGTGGGACAGCACGATCACCTCCTATGCCGTATTGTGCCAATAGGGATCAACACGCCCTGCAGGATGCCCCGAAGGTCGTCGCAAGGAGGCAGTGATGTCATTTGCTCTGTCGATAAGTCTTTTCATCGTCGCCGGACTGTGCGAGATCGGAGGCGGCTACCTCGTCTGGCTGTGGTTCCGTGAAGGCAAACCCCTCGGATATGCAGCGGCAGGGGCGGTGCTCTTGATCCTCTACGGGATCATTCCCACGCTGCAAACCGCTCATTTCGGACGGGTCTACGCAGCCTATGGCGGAATGTTCATCATCCTGTCGCTGCTCTGGGGATGGGGCGTGGATAGTGTCCGGCCGGATCGATTCGATGTCGTGGGAGCGGCGATCTGCCTCATCGGCATGGCCGTCATCATGTATATGCCTCGTCCCTCGATGTAACCTCTTCTCTGAATCCCCCACACTCCCTACAGACGTTCCGCCTCTCCAGCGGGCTGCCGCTCTGCCTACTCCGTCCGTCTGTTTGGATTGCTCGTTCGCGACTACTCGCATCGAAGCATCGGCCAGGAGGACTACCGCGCGGCTCGGCACACCTTGGGGATGTCCTCTGACGACCCTACTGCTGAGGAATTCGACGCCGCCCGGTTTCCATTGTTGTACCAGTACAACGCCAATGGAGACAGGGCGAGCATTGACTTATGACTTCCGAGAGCGGGCAGGAGTCACATGACAACCTTGAGTTGCGTTCCCTATAATCCGTCAGGCAGAAGCACGCCGATGAGGGCCGTACAATCACCTCGACCTGTCGATCATTATGAACATGCCTCCGCGCCATGCGCTTCGCCAAATGCCGTCCGGCATCTGGGTGTTGGGTTGCGTCAGCCTGCTGATGGATATTTCATCGGAAATGATTCACAGCCTGCTGCCGCTCTTCATGGTCACGACCCTCGGCGCCGGCACGATTGCGGTCGGCATCGTGGAAGGATTGGCTGAGTCTCTGGCCCTCGTGGTCAAAGTCTTTTCCGGGACATTAAGCGACTATCTCGGCAGGCGGAAGGGACTGGCCCTGTGCGGCTACGCATTAGGCGCAGTGACCAAACCGCTCTTCGCCATGGCCCCGGACATCGGCACCCTGCTGACCGCCCGCTTGCTGGACCGGGTGGGAAAAGGCGTGCGAGGTGCGCCCCGCGATGCGTTGGTAGCGGACATCGCGCCGACACATCTCCGTGGCGCCGCGTTCGGCTTACGACAGTCGCTCGATACGGTGGGGGCCTTTCTCGGGCCCCTGCTCGCAGTCGGATTGATGCTGCTCTGGGCCGACGATTTCCGTGCGGTCTTCTGGGTGGCCGTCATACCGGGCATGATGGCCGTCCTGCTCCTGCTGTTCGGCATACAGGAGCCTGAGACGCGCCCGACTACACAGAGAACCAATCCGATCACCCAGGATAATTTCGCGCGCTTAGGGTCGGCCTATTGGTGGGTCGTGGGGATCGGCTCCCTGTTTACGCTGGCACGCTTTAGCGAAGCCTTTCTCGTCCTGCGCGCCCAACAAGGCGGGATTCCCATCGCCTTCATTCCGCTGGTCATGGTTGCCATGAACCTGGTCTATGCGTCCTCGGCCTATCCGTTCGGCAAGCTCTCCGACAGAATGAGCCACAAGGCGCTGCTCGCCGGCGGCCTCTTGGTGCTGGTTGTGGCCGACCTGGTTCTGGCCATGAACGATCACTGGAGCGTCGTGCTGGGAGGCGTGGCGCTCTGGGGGGTGCACATGGGCATGACACAAGGCCTGCTGGCCACCATGGTCGCAGACGTGGCGCCGGCCGATTTGCGTGGAACGGCCTACGGCTGCTTCAATCTGGCCTGCGGACTTGCGATGCTCGTCGCGAGTGTTCTGGCGGGATTCCTCTGGGATCGGTTCGACGCATCGTTCACATTTTATGCCGGCGCGCTCTTCAGTCTGCTCGCGATCATCGGAACCCTGTTCTGTCCCGTGACCCAACCCCAGCGCACCGGCTAAGAAATAGACGAGCCCTCATCCCTTCACCGTCGACCGAACACTGCCTCCAGCATGCACTCCCTCCAGCATGTTTTCCCGCTGAAGGCGCCGATACTGTCACACGATCGGCTCATCGCTCGGGTGAAGAACGGCACAGGGGAAACGGGTTTCGGCCGCCCGGCTCGACATGGCCGCCTCCCCGGACACGTTAGTGGAAGCGACCACCAAGACCATAAAGACGACTCGCGGCACCCTCCGCGCAGGAGCGGTCACTGCCTGTGGCGACGTCGAACTATGACCAATATTCCGAAGCTTTCATATACCCGTGCAGCAAGTCCCGCCTGGCAACGATGCCGACGAGCTGCTTGCCCCGCACCACCGGCAGGCGTGTCACGTACCGGTCCTGAAACAAATTGGCGACTTCCTCCAACGTCATATTTTCCCGAGCCGTCAGAGGCTGCGTCGTCATGATTTCCGACGCCGACACTTTCCGCAAATCCCGGCCTTCGATCATGGCTTGCAAGAGATCGTATTCCGTCACCAGCCCGACCAGCGCACCGTCTTCCCCCACCACCGGCAAGCCGCCGAAGTTCTGCTTGGTCATCAGTCGGCCGATCGTCAGCGCGTCCGTCCGTGCCGTACAGGTAAACAACGCATCCTGCATCAGTTGGCCGACCGTCAGCGTTTTCGGATCACAAGCCTGAGTAATCAAGTCGATATGACGCATACGTCGCCCCCTCTCCCCACAGGCAAGAGGTCAGTGTTTATCTCCCTCTCGCCGGTCGTTTCCTCCCGGGACGAAGCGCGGCACGCACCACATCACGCCGCGTCACCACCCCCACGAACCGATTGCCCGCGTTCACCACCGGCACTGAGATGAGATCGCTCTCCGTCAAAACATGCACCAGGGTGGACAGCGTGGTTTCCGTCGGCACTGAGTAGGGATTTTCGGTCATGAGATCTCTCGCCGTCTGAGCACTCCAGGCCTGCCCCTCATCGAGCGCCAACAACAGATCATGTTCACTCACCACTCCCGTCAGTTGTTTCGCTTTATCCACGACCGGCACCACACCACCCTCTTTCAAGAGCAACCCCGCCACACGATCGCCTTTCATGTCGGGTCGGGCCGTCTGAACACGTTTGTTCACAATGTCGCCGACCGTGAGGTCTTCGAACGCCACGCGTCTGCGTCCCGCACCGGACGATCGTCTCGCCGGAGCCTTCCGCTTTTTCACCATACCGCGTCCTCCTTATCCGCCAATGCGGTCCGCATCGAACCCACTCACTCTTCCTGTACGGACAGGACCGGACTCCGATCCTCTGCCCAG
>JACOEF010000293.1 GCA_024998705.1 Nitrospira sp. | reverse complement strand
GCCACATCGGCGGCTTCGATGGCGGCATCGGTCCCCGCAGCCCCCATTGCCACCCCGCAGGTGGCGGCGGCTAAGGCCGGCGCATCATTGATCCCGTCCCCCACCATCACCACAGCGCCATAGCGGGCTTCCAGGTCGTGCACCGCTCGTACTTTGTCTTCCGGCTTGAGATCCGCCAGGTAGGAGTCGATTCCCAACGCCTGGGCGACGCTCCGCGCCGTTCGTGCATTGTCCCCTGTCAGCATGACGACGCGGACGCCCATGGTATGCAGGCCAGCGATGACCTCGCGCGCGCCCTCACGGATACGGTCCTGCAGCGCGAGCAGGCCTCGCAGAGTCTGTTGATTGCCCACCAGCACCACGGTCTTTCCATCTGCCTGAAGCGCCCGCACATGGTCCTCGATCGTCGTCAAATCAATGCCGAACTGTTGGAACAGATCGGGACTTCCCACGTACCAGCTCTGGTCTCCCACGACCGCGGTCGCTCCCGCACCCGTAAGCCCTTGAAACGCTCGCGCCTCAACCAGAACGGTCTTGGAAATCCGCGCTCGGTCAACAATGGCCTTCGCTAGTGGGTGCTCCGAGCCATATTCGATACCGGCAGCCAAGGCGAGCAGGTCGTCTTCCGACCCGGGGAACGGGGCGAGATCCGTCACCTCTGGTTTCCCGGAGGTGAGCGTCCCGGTCTTGTCGAACGCGACGGCGCAAATCCGGCCGAGATGTTCTAGGTGGACGCCCCCCTTTATGAGGATGCCATGCTTGCCCGCCCAGCCGATCGCGGCGGCGGTCGCCACCGGCGTGGACATCACCAGCGCGCACGGGGCCGCTGCGACAAGCAGGACCACGGCTCGCATTGCCCAGTCGGACGGCGGCAAGTCCAAGAGAAATGGCACCACGAGAAAACCAAGCGCCACCAGTAGGACCGTTGGGCTATAGCGCCGCCCAAACCGTTCGATCCATTGCTGGGCCTCGCCCTTTCGTTCCTGTGCGGCCTCGACCAAGTGAATGATCTTGGCGAGCGTATTGTCCTGAAACGTTGCAGTCGCTTCGACTTCTAAGAGGCCCTGTCGGTTGAGCGAACCGGCAAAGACTTTAAGCCCAGGCCCTTTGTCCACCGGAATCGACTCTCCCGTTATTGCGGATTCATCGAGGCTCGAGGTTCCTGATCGGATGATTCCATCGGTGGGGAGCGTCTCGCCGGGGCGAATGAGAAAGTGCTCGCCCACCTGCAGCTGTTCAGCCGGGATGTTCAGCTCCTCCCCGTTGCGCAGAACGTGGGCTTCCTTCGGCGCAAGATCCAGTAAAGCCCGAATCGCCGACCGCGTCCGCGCATACGTGTACTCCTCCAAGCCTTCAGCGGACCCATACAGGAACACGAGGAAGGCGGCTTCATCCCACAGCCCCAGGATGCCGGACCCGACGGTGGCCGCCAGCATGAGGAAGTCGATCCCGATGACCCGCTCGTGGATCAGCGCCTCCAGGGCTTCCCAGCCCCAGTGGTAGCCGCCCAGCGGAATCGCTACAAAATAGAACAGGGCCTCGGTCTGCTCAGAGACCAGACCCAGATGAGCCAGCGCAAATCCCGCGCCCGCCAGCAGGCCGGCCATCAGCGCATTGCGCAGGACCGGGTATTGCCACCATGGGCCTGCAAAGCCTCGGTCGTGGTCTTTATCCATCACCTTCTTCTGGGCCTCCATCAGGGTTGAACTGCTATCACGAGCGTGCCACTCGCAGAGCCGTGATTCGACTTCTGTCCCTTTCGGATTTTTAAAGAAGATCCTTGCGCTTCTCTTCGAATTCCTCTTTGCTGATCTCCCCACGGGCATAGCGTTTTTTCAGAATTTCCAAAGCTGATTCCGGTTCTCGTGATGCTGAGCCAAGTCGTCCTTGTTCTAACCATGACTTTAGCCACAGTAAGAGTGCGACTATCCCCACTGCCAAAAAAGCAACCATGAGCACATAACCAACCAAACCCCAAAGTCCCATCATCGGTTCGTGCATGCTGGTCTCCTGTAGCTTTTCAACCAACGCCTCATTGTGGCGCCTGTTCGGATTCCGGTTCTGGCCCACAGGGCTTCAGCCGGAGCGACCGGCCCGCTGCATCCGCAATGTCTCGGATGGCGCGTTCCAGATTGACCCCGAGTTGGACCTCTTTCCGCCGTCGCTCTTCAGGAGGGAAGACGGCAAGCGTTTTCCCGGGAATCAGGACCATGACCGTCTGCGTATCCCAAAGCGGTCCGCCGCAGCGCCCTGTTTGCACGGCCTCGACCTGGACCCGCACGGGTCGAAGTCCCCAACCAAAAGCATATGCCCCGCCCCACCAAAAGGGCAGATCTGTGGACAGATCGAGCGCCATGAAGCCGCCCACGATGGCCGGGTTCCAGCCTGAGGCGAACCCGACGGTCATGAGATGAGCGGTCGCCGTCATGGCCCAACCTCCCACCCAGTACTGCCAGCGCACGGCCCCATAATCCGGGATGCGTCCCGTGATAATAATATCGGCCCCGCTCTCGTCGGCCAGGGCACGGAGTTGCGCGTCACTGAGTGGTTCCCGCCGAACACCAAGATTGCCGGCCAGACGCCTGGTCTCGCTGAATGGCATGACCTGGAATCCCGGTTGCGCCGCCAACTGTTCCGTCAACAGCCGCTGCACTCTGAGTTCTACCTCCTCGATAAGCTGAGTCCGGATGACCGGTTCGATCTCTGGAGACGGTGTCTCCTCGAACGTCTGCATTTGTGTACTCTTTGTGATGGGTGCCTCCAGCGCCATCTGCGCCACAACAATCTTCAGCGGGGGCTCTGGCGGCGGCAGCGTCTTGGACCACCAGCCAGCGCATCCGCCGCTTAGGCAGAGAAGGATCAGGGTAAACGCGGGGCGGAGGCGGCGCCTAGCGCACACGCTCTTAGTGGCTCCGGACGCCGCGCCCCTCATTTTGTTCGCTTCGGCCGTCATCGTTTCTTTCCCTTGCGCCGTCCGATTTCATGAATAGACTGGGGCCTACGGCCCACAGCGCTGAAAGATCTCTTCACAATGCTCATGCGTGGCCGTTGATTCCGGCATCATCTGGTACTGCACCTGGGTGACCCGATCGTTCTCCACCTTCACGATGGCCGTACAGGCGTGCCGCACGCCTTCCGGGCGGCTACTCTTGTTTCCAGGGAAAGACTGTTCGAGCAATCCGCCCTCCTTGTAGTAGCTCAAGACTCTCAGGCTATCCTGGGACGAGACCGCCTGTGGTGCCCCAGCGCAGGCCAGGACCTCCGCTTCGGATTTGCCGAGGAGCGCTTGCTTGGCAGTGACGTGGCGAGAGGAAGGTGTCTCGCCGCAGCCGCTGAGCATGGCAGGAGAGAGAATCGCCAGCATCACGATCAAGAGCCAGCAACGATCGTCACGACAAGTGCGCATCATGTTGTCACCTCTCTGTCAGAAGCCGTGGTAAGTACGGCTTCCTCCGAGGCGCGCCGTCGCGCCATTCGTTGCTCGACCCACCGATAGAGCACGGGAAGCACGACTAAGGTTAAGGCGGTCGATGAAAACAACCCCCCGATCACCACTGTTGCGAGTGGCCGTTGGATTTCGGACCCGGGTCCGGTGGCCAGCAGCAGAGGAAGGAGCGCCATCATCGCAACAACTGCCGTCATCAGAACCGGACGCAATCGGAGAACCATCCCGGTCAGCACTGCTTCATCCAATGCCATGCCCTGTTCCCGCAGTTGGTTGATGTAGGCGATCTTCACGACCCCATTGAGTACCGCCACGCCGAACAAGGCAATAAAGCCGACGGAGGCCGGAACCGAGAGATATAGCCCGCCCAGCATCAGCGCCAGCAGGCCGCCGACCATCGCAAACGGAATCGCGAGGAGAATGAGCGCGGCCTGCCTCAAATTCCCGAACGTGAAAAAGAGCAGCAGAAAGATCAGTCCAATGACCAGTGGAACGACCACGGCCAGCCGTGCCATCGCCTGCTGTTGGTTTTCGAATTGGCCACCCCAGGTCACATAATAGCCCGGCGGGAGCTGCACCAGACGACCCACTGCTGCTTGGGCCTCTTCCACCGCGCCGACCAGGTCGCGTCCGACCACATTGGCTTCGATCACAATCCGGCGGCTCGCATGCTCACGGCTGATCTGGGCCGGCCCGTCCACAATCCGAATCTCGGCCAGATCCCGGAGCGGAATCCGGGAGCCGTCCGGGGCCGTCACCCACAACGCCGCAATCGTCTCGACATCGGCACGCCGATCATCCGGAAATCGCACCATGATCGGAAAACGCCACTGTCCTTCGAAGACCTCGCCGGCGGCAATGCCGCCACCGACGGCTTCAATCACCTCCGTGATCTCGGCCACATTGATCCCGTATCGCGCGATCCTGGCACGGTCGATGTCGATCTTCAGATAGTACAGGCCCGACACCTGCTCGACCCGGAGATCGGACAGGCCGCGCACCTGCCGCAGCACCCTGGCGATCTCCTCTGCCTTGATCCGCAACGTCTCAAGTTCGTCGCCGAACAGTTTGACCGCGACCTGGGACCGGACCCCCGATACCAATTCATCGACGCGCATGGCGATCGGCTGGGACAAGCCAAAGGCGATGCCAGGCACTTGCGCCAGCCGCCGACGGATCTGCTCCTCGATGTCGGCCTTGGACTGCGCCTGCCACTCGGACTCGGACTTGAGTAAGACGTACATGTCGCTGAGTTCCATCCCCATCGGATCCGTTCCGAGTTCGTTGGCGCCCGTGCGCGAAACCACGGAGCGCACGTCCGGTATCTCCAGCAAGAGTCGTTCGACCTCCCCCGAAATTTTCAGTGATTCGCTGAGGCTGATGCTCGGGAGCCGCATCACATTCACGACGATCGTGCCTTCGTCCATGATCGGGACGAATTCCCGACCGATGAACGGGACCAGGGCCGCTCCGCCGACAAGTACACCGGCCGCCGCAAGGACGACCAGACGAGTTTTGTGGATGGCCCCCTCCAACAACTGGCGATAGAGCCGTCGCCCCCTCTCCAACAGGTGCCCGCCCTCCTCCGCGACACGCGGCTTCATGAGCACCGCCGCCAGCACCGGAACCACCGTCATGGAAAGCACCAAGGAGCTCAGGAGGGCGATCACCACCGTCAGGGCCAGCGGGATAAACATCTTGCCTTCCATTCCTTGGAGTGTCAGGAGCGGAACAAAGGTCAACGCAATGATCAATTCCCCGAACAGGCTCGGCCGCCGCACTTCCAGGACGGCGCGTAAGACGACTGGCAAACGGTCGGTAACCGAGAGGGCTCGGCCCGTGGTTTGCTCGCCCAGATGGCGCTCGACATTCTCCACCTGCACGATGGCCGCATCGACAATCATTCCCAGCGAGATGGCCAAGCCGCCCAGTGACATCAGATTCGCAGACAGGCCAACCTGTTGCATAATCAGAAATGTAGCCAACGTGGCCAGCGGCAATGTCAGCGCGACGACGAGCGCGCCGCGGAGATTCCGGAGAAAGAGATAGAGGACGAGGATGACGACCGCGGCACCCTCCAGCAGGGCACGCTCGACGGTATCGAGTGCCCGCGCCACCAATTCGATGCGGTCATGGAACGGCACCATCTTCACGCCGGCCGGCAGCACCCGGTTGATCAACTCGACCTTGTCTTTTACCCCCGCAACGATCTCCCGGCTATTGCCGCCGCGGAGCATGACGGCAATGCCTTCGAGTACCTCGCCCGTGCCGTCGCGCGTGACGCCCCCTAACCGAATCGCGGTCCCTTGGCGAACTTGGGCCACGTCCCGAAGATAGATTGGTGTGCCCTTGTGCGCAGCCACCACGATCTGTTCAAGGTCTCCCACAGAGCGGGCCAGCCCCACCCCGTGGACGACCAACTTATCTCCGCCCTGCTCAATGTAACTGCCCCCGGCATTTTGATTATTCCCTGCGACCGCCGCGTGGACTTGGCGCAGCGTGAGCCCAAAGCTCGTCAATCGATTAGGATCGACGAGGACTTCATACTGTTTGGCCAAGCCACCCAACGTGTCCACATCCGCGAGGCCTGGGACGGCGCGCAGCATCGGGCGGATGACCCAGTCTTGAAGGGTCCGTAAGTCGATGAGGCTCTGCGTCGAGCCCTCGACGAGATACATGAAGACTTCGCTCAATCCCGTACTGACCGGTCCGAGTACGGGCTCGGCGCTTGCTGGAAGCCGGGATCGCGCCTGGAGCACCCGTTCCAAGACGAGTTGTCTGGCGAAATAGATATCCATCCTGTCCTCAAAGACGACCGTTATCACCGAGAGTCCGAATCGCGACACCGACCGCAGTTCCGTTTTCCTCGGGAGGTTCGTCAACTCGATCTCCAGGGGAAAGGTCACGAGGCGTTCGATTTCTGAAGGCGCCAGAGAGGGCGCCCGGGTGATGACTTGAACCTGGACCGGAGTGACATCGGGAAAGGCATCAATCGGGAGGTGGCGGAACGCGGCCACGCCGCTCACGATGAGCCCGAGCATAAGCAGCAGCACGATGAGTCGTTGTTCCAGCGCGCCGCGGATCAGCCGTTCGATCATGGCGCGCCCTCCGACGGCATGTGCTCGCGGAGCAACTCAGACTTGAGGGCGTAACTGCCCTGCGTGACCACTTCCTCTCCTGCCGTGAGCCCGGCCACAACCTGGATGTAGTCGCCCGACGCTTGGGCGACGGTCACCTCACGGGATTCGAACCGACGCGGTCCTTGCACAATGAACGCGACCGTCCGGCTGCCAACCTGCTGCACGGCGGCGCGCGGGACACTCAAGACGGATTGCTCGTCCGTCATCAATGTGACGTCGGCGAACATTTCGGGTCGTAATCGGCCGTCAGGGTTGGATACATCCGCCCGTGCCGTCACGGTCCGCGTCGTGGGATCGATCACCGCGCCAACATAGGTAATGGCACCTCGAAACACCGTCTCCGGATAGGCCGACACTCGCAGCTCGATGGTGAGGCCGGTCTTCAGTCGACCAGCCTGTTGCTCCGGGAAATCGGCACGCACCCAGACAGTCGAGAGGTCTGCCACTGTGAAGAGCGTCTTATTGGGATCGATGACTTCGCCAATGGTCGCGTTCCGCTCGATCACGTCACCGGTAAAGGGGGCTCGTAAGGAGACTTGCGCGACCTCCGCATGGGGCAAGGTCTTGGCGGCCAACCGCTCGATCTCCTGCTCCGTCATGCCGAGTAAATGCAGCCTTTCCTCCGCTTCGTGGAGATCGGCACGAGCATTCTCATGGTCCGCCTCGCGCCGTTGATATTCCCCCGCGCCGATCGCACCGCGATCGATTAGGGCTTTGGCCCGCTCCAGCGCTTGTTCCGTCACACCCACTGTGGTCCTCGCTTTCCGATACTCCAACTGGGCCCCTCCAAAGGCGGGGCTGTCGAGTAACAGCAGCCGGTCCCCTTCCCGGACTCGGTCGCCGAGGTTGGTATACACAGCCACGATACGGCCGGGAACTCGCGCGCTCAGATGCGCTAGTCGATTCTCATTGACCAAGATCTTCCCCGCCTGGGCCTTGAGGGCCGTGCGGATCGGCCGGAGCGCTGCTCGATCGGTCTGTAGGTGGGTGAGAGTCGGACTCCCATCAGGCAGTTCGATGATACCGGGTTCATTCAACGCCGTGGCCGCCTGGGCAGGCGGTTTCGGCGCATCCTCTTGCTTTGACTGACACGACGTATTCACTATGGCGACCAACAGGAACAGGCCGATCGTTCGATAAACCGGTGATGAACGCCTCACGATGTGAACGTTCATGGCAACCCTCCCACCGCCCGCTCCAATCGGGTCAGCGCGATGGAATGATCGGCTCGTGCCTGGGCATATTCGAGGAGCGTCTGGCGGTAGACACGCTGCGCGTCGATGACTTCGAGCAAACTCGCCACTCCATGGCGAAAACTGAACTGGGCGATGTCGAACGCTTCTTTGGCTTGATAGAGGAGTCCTTGCTCGAAGACCTGCATCTGTTCTTG
>JACOEF010000663.1 GCA_024998705.1 Nitrospira sp. | reverse complement strand
TCAGTCCCCAAAAACCTGGGCGACCTCACGGAGGCCGGCGTGAAGCAACACCTGCCGGAGGCCTTGAAAGCACACCTGGGAATGATCGACCAGTTGGTGAAAAAGGAAGTCGCGCAAGTGGCCGCGAACTGTGCGCGAGAGGCGGCCAATGAAATTGTGCACGAATTGGCAAAAGATCCGATCCAGCAGGCGGTGCAGCGGATCGTTCCAGACGTGGCAGAAACTCAGATACGGGCGGAGATCAAACGACTGAGCTCCCCCGACTAACGTCCCGTTCGCCTACCCTCGCTTGACCTTCTTAGCCGCCGCTCGGCGAGCCTTGACCAGTCCCTTCACACGCTCCACGTTCTTCCGATGCTTCTTGCGAGTCTTGCGATCCTTCTCTCGTCCCCTCGGCATAATCTCTCCTTCAACGGTGATGGGCTCTCAAACCGGCGATCTCGATCAACCAGCTGAACCGCCGGATGTATATCACAGGGCTTCAGTCCGCTACAACCTTTAGAACGATCACGGGCGCGCGTCCCTTACCTTGTGAGCCCACACGGCACGTGTTAAGATGCGCCCGCGTTGCGCCTCTGGCGCCTGAAGACAGCTGGAACCACGCACAACATTCCCGCAGGATACTCAAAATGGCCGTCCTCATAGTCCGTCCTTCATGAAACGTCTTTCGTCTCCCGGTACAGCCCGGTTGTCGTCTTTGACGAGAGACACCGCACTCTTCATGGCTGCCGAGAACTAGAATAGCCGGCTTTTCCAGCATCCTGTTAACACCATGTCTACACCGCAACTCGACAAAACCTACAGCCCGCACGCCGTCGAAGACCGCTGGTACCAGCGCTGGATCGACGCCGGTCTGTTTCATGCCGACCCGACCCATTCCGGGCAACCCTACTCGATGGTGATCCCTCCCCCGAACGTCACGGGCTCGCTGCATGTCGGCCATGCGCTGAACAATACCCTGCAGGACATTCTGATTCGTTGGCGCCGCATGCAAGGCTGCAATGTGCTCTGGATGCCCGGCACGGACCACGCGGGCATCGCCACCCAGAATGTGGTGGAACGGCAGC
>JACOEF010000662.1 GCA_024998705.1 Nitrospira sp. | reverse complement strand
CAATGATGTGCTGTGACGCTAAACGGCGTGATCGATCTCGTTCGGTGACAGTCAGCGACACAGTCGCTTCCATCATCAGCCCCGCTCCTCTTTCCCTGCGCATACATGGTGAGATCGTTCTGGTCAGGGGCACTGGCCATTACAATGACCAGCCAGCAGCGCCGAATCGGCCCGACTCCTTAGAGGATGGCTGCTGCTAAGCCTACCTTTCGTCGGTGTTGAGCTGGGTGATCGATTCAGTGAGTGGTACGCGATCGTCCCTGCGTACCAGAGGGTGGACGGTATTCTCGATATT
>JACOEF010000085.1 GCA_024998705.1 Nitrospira sp. | reverse complement strand
TTGCCGGGAACGGTCTCCTCCGCGCGCGGTTCCTGCGTCAGCAGGTCGTCCAAGACGGATCGCGTCGCCGGGTCCAGCGTCCGTTCAATGGTACCTGCCAGCGTTTGACTCTGGGTCTTGATTGCACGCAGGGTATGAGCGGCTAAGGGGAAATAGCCGGGGACTTCAATTTTCTCGCGAATCAGCACCTCGACACACCGCCAGAAGATGACCTTGGGCTTGAGCTGGGACCGTACCAGACGCGCGATTTCTTCAGCAAGGACAGGACGGCCGTGCGGGTGGAAGGGCTTGAAGCCGTAGACGCTTAGGATACATGTCCGGGGCCGTGATGAGGTCGCCTTGGGATAGCGCACGAGGTGGGTCCCGCCCAGCCGCAGGCCTGTCCGCCTGGCAACGTAGTCAACATCCCGCCGATGAAATGTCCGCGACGGGAAGAAGCGCTTGCTCGCTTTGAAGTACCCGCAACTCAGGAGAAAGCACAGTTGATTGGCAGGCGTGCGCAGGCTCGCGGCCGCCTGCTGGATGGTGTGAGGGAAATCAAAATAGTGCTGGCGCTGAAAACTATTGAACATCGGGGCTGACTCGAAGGCTTCTCGCTCAACAGTGTGCAGAATATTCATTCGCGGCACGGCATGCCTCCCGTCACGTTCGTGCCGGGCTATGAACGGCCGAACGAGCGCCTCTCCAGCACGAACGAGTCTACAAAGCGCCGTCGCATAGTAGCGCAGATGGTACGGGAGCCTGGATGACAAAGATATGATGCCGTGTCAAAACGTGTTGGGGCAGGGCTCGCGGTGGGCTCACGCCCACCTATATTGCATAGCGATGGGTCGGCGTTGGAGGGGGTTTTCTGTGGGACTTTACGTACTTCTGTTGGAATTTAGCCATGCCGGGGTTTTGCCTCACGTCCCAATTCCGCTACCCAGCGCAACAGGACAGCTTGCTCACATCCTTCTTGAACGTCAGCGCAGCCAGTTTGAGCCCTTCGACCATCGTCAGGTATGGATGAAACGTGTCAGCCACGTCCTGCACAGCCAGCCCAAATCGGATGGCGAGGGTAGCCTCCTGAATCACCTCACCTGCTTCGGCTGCGAGAACGTGTGCGCCCACCAATCGCCCGGTTTCTTCCTCAGCGACCAGCTTAATAAGGCCTTTGGTATTCCGGGACGCCAGCGCCCTCGGGACATGCTCAAGCGGTAGCAGCGAGGTTTGCACGCGAAGCCCTTTCTCCCTCGCTTGTCGCTCGGTCAGGCCGACGCTCGCGATCTGAGGGTCGGTGAAGGTGACGTGCGGCAACGCCGTGAGATCGAACACCTTGCCCACGCCGCTGAGCGCGTTCTCGGCCGCAAGACCGCCTGCATAGGCGGCCACATACACGTACATCGGATCGCCAAGGCAGTCACCGGCTGCGTAGATATCGGGATTGGCTGTCTGCAAGTGCTCGTTCACTGTGATCTCGCCTTTTGACCCTAATGCGACTCCGGCGTCTTCCAATCCGAACCCGCTCGTGTTCGGGCGGCGCCCAGTCGCAACCAGCAAGCAATCAGCCCGGCAGACCTCCGGCTTTCCGTCGGTCTGGGTGTGCACGAGGTAGCCTCCATCTCGACGCTCGACCTGACTGATTGTGACGTTCGTGCAGATCCGAACCTTCTCCTCTTCGAGGTAACGAACGAGTGCTTGCCCGATCTCCGGTTCCTCCGCTCTCGCCACATGTGGTCCGCTTTCCAGCACCATGACTTGGACACCGAATCGGGCAAGAGCTGCGCAAACTCCAGCCCAATGCTGCCTCCCCCGATGATGATCAGTGACGCAGGAAGCGCCTCCAGGTTGAGCGCCTGCTCGCTAGTGAGAAAGCCGGCTTCGTGAAGTCCCGGTATCGGCGGCGCCCAAGGCGAAGAGCCTATCGCGACCACGATCTTCTCCGGCTCATAGACAGTGCCATTGACGCGCACCTGGCGCCCGCCCAGAAGCGTGGCGTCTCCTTTCAGAATGGTGATGGTGGGATACACAGCCGCCACGTCCACATACTTGCCTTGACGTAACGCGGCCACGAGCTCGTCCTTTTGCTGCACCACTCGTTGCCAGTTCGAGGGAGACGGACAAGCGGTCAGCCCTTCGAATTGCGGATAAGCGGAGTGATAACAGAGCTCAGCGGCCTTGATGAGCGTCTTTGATGGCACACAGCCGATGTTCACGCAGGTGCCACCAATGGTGTCTTTTTCGACGATCGCGACCGTGACGCCCAGCTCGGCAGCTTTGATCGCCGCGGCAAAGGCCGCTGAGCCGCCGCCGATCGTCATTAGATCGTAGTCCCGATGTTTCGATGACGGAACAGTGCGAGTCGGTTCCAATTCGCGCCGCTCAACGACCACCCCGTGGTAGCCGGAACGCTGCACAGCCTCCAGGAGCGCGCGATCCGTCACGTCTGGTCCTGCCACGACTGTGGCCAGCCCTACACGCCAGGCGCCGATTTGGACGTCTTCCACTCCAGGAACGGCCTTCAGCGCCTGCGTGACGTGGCACGCGCAGCGTTCGCAGGTCATGCCTTCCACGCGCAATGTCAGAAAGGATCGGTTGCTCATACGATACCTCCGTTGTCCGTGAGGGGAAATGGAAGTTGAGGCGAACCCTTAATGAGGCCGACTGAATTCCACGTTCACCTCTTTGCTCAAATAATTGACCAGCACACCCTGCTTCTCATAAGCGAGCACGGCCCCCATGACGTTTTCGTCTCCCACCGCTTCCTTGCCGAGGATTTTATGGTGATGTCCGCGCGGATCGCCCTGGGCGTCGAGCGCAGGCTCTGAAGGCAGAACCAAAATGTGGCCATCGTGAAGCCACAGCACCACGAGGAAAAGCGCGGCGAGTGTGCTCGCAAGAGACCTCTTGCACCACATGGTCGCGCCCACGTTGAAGCCTCCGGTCACCGGAGCCTCTACTTCAAGAAGTGCCCGAACCAATTCCACCCCCCACTCTGTTCGCCAGCCTTGGCCGTGAGAGTGCCGTTCGGAACCACGCTGGCCCGATAGGAAGATAGGATGCTGCCTGCACTCGCGACGGCTTGGACCAATTGATCGCGGGTGACTCGACCGGGCTCGATTCCGACGATCGCTCCGCCGCGGGCATAGCTCACCTCTGCTCGGTTCACGCCCGGCACGGCGAGCAGCGCACGGCGAATGTCCTTTTCGCAACTGGCGCAGGTCCAACCCTCAATCTTCAGGGTCATCACTTCTCCGGCCTGGCTTGCAGACGCGCCGGCCTTTTGAGGAGAGGCCTCTGCCCCAGTTCCGCCCCAGAACATACTCCCCATCACGATCCAGCTTACGAGAAACATGGTCGTCTTCATCAGGTTCACCTCTTTCTATGTGGCAGCGTTCTGCCTGCTCATGATCCTGTTGCAAGCTCCAACCAATAGGGTGCGAGTATCAACGCGAC
>JACOEF010000377.1 GCA_024998705.1 Nitrospira sp. | reverse complement strand
TTCACGGGGATGCCGGGTTTGATCTGACCTGTCGAATTGTCAGGCCGGACGGCGAGATCCGGCATGTGCATTGCCGTGGAGAGGTCTTGCGGAGCAAGTTGGGGACGCCGATTTCCATGACCGGGACGGTACAGGACAGTACCCGCCAGAAGCAGACGGAAGAGATGCTTCGTATCGTAGCCTCGGAACCGGCTCGGTTCGGCGATACCAAATTTTTGGGGTCCATGCTCCGGACGCTGGCTGAGGGGACGGGCGCAATCTATGCGTTGTGTGGAAAACTTCTGCCGGGCGGCCTGCGGCTCCGCACGGTGGCCGTGTGGAGCCACGGAGCGGAAGCCGAGAATATTGAGTACGACATCGCCGGGACCCCGTGCGAGCCGGTCGTGATCCAGAGGACCTGTGTGCATGAGCGCGGGGTTCAGGAAAAATTTCCCAATGATACGATGTTGCAAGTACTCAAGGCAGATTCGTATATCGGGGCCCCGCTGTTCGGATCCGATGATCAACCGATCGGATTGCTGGCGATCATCGGGGCGCAGCCGTTTGAGGATGCCGAGCATGCGATTACCTTGCTGCAGATCTGTGCCGGGCGGGCAGGGAGCGAATTGGAGCGAAGGCAGATCGAGAAGGTTCTGCAATCCAGCGAGGAACGATTCCGTTTGGTGGCGGAGGCGACGCAGGACATTCTGTGGGATTGGAATGTGGTGACGGGCGAACATTGGTGGAGTCCGAATGCGTGCGAAAAGTTCGGGTATGACCCACGGGTGGAACGGAGCATGGACGCGTGGACCAAGCGCTTGCATCCCGAGGATAAAGAGCGGATGGTGACGATGGTGGAACAAGCCGTCCAATCGAATATGCAGAGCTTCTCCGCAGAGTATCGCTTTCAACTGGCCGACGGCACGTACGGCCACTTCCTCGACCGGGCCCACATTGTGCGAAACAAGTCCGGCGCCGCCCTACGCATGATCGGGGCGATGATCGACGTCACTGGACCCAGACGCGCCTATACCTCGCTGGAGGAGGCGTATCGGCGTTTTCAGGCCATGTCGCAGAAACTGCAAATGGTCGAGTCCAACGAACGTCGTCGATTGTCGCGTGAATTGCATGACGAAATCGGACAGTTGCTGACGTCGCTTAAGTTCGACCTGGCCGCGTTCAAACGCAGCCTTGCCGGACGAGGCAAGACTCTGTCGGAACGCAGTCAGGAGCGGTTGGCCCGTGCGTTGGAGACAACGGATCTTCTGTTTACCCGTCTGCGTCAGGTTGTCCGGGCCTTGCGTCCCCCCGTGTAGGAAGAGCTCGGCCTGAAAGCCGGGTTAGAGGCCTTGATCGCAGACGTGCATGCACGCACTGGGTTGCGGTGCTCCCTCCACTTCGAAGAAGGGGATCGTCATGTGGGCCGGTTCTCCACGCTGGAGACCGCATTCTATCGGATTGTTCAGGAACTGCTGACAAACGTGGTCCGCCATGCGCAGGCGACGGACGTCTCTATCGCCCTCATGCCCGGTCGGCAGGAATGGCGGATGACCGTGAAGGACAACGGCATCGGCTTCGATGCCACGAAGCTTTCTCCGACCGGCGGATTCGGTCTGCGAGGGATACGAGAACGGGTGGAGATTCTCGCCGGACAGGTTGAGATTGTCTCTGATCCTGAATTGGGCACCTCTGTGGAGGTGCGTATTCCGGTCGGCCGAGAGTCTGAAGAAGCGCCCCGACAGGAGAGTCGATAGACATCACCTCGGCGACGGAGGAACACGCTACATGAATAAATGCCGATGTCTGATCGCCGACGATCATCCTGTGGTGCGCCGAGGCGTCCGTGAGTTGTTGGAGGAGGAGCAGCTCTGCTCCGAAGTCTGTGAGGCTAAGTCCGGCGAAGAGGCGCTTGACGCCGTTCGGCGCCAGCCGTGGGACCTGATGATCCTCGATATTGCGCTTCCCGACAAGCACGGCTTGGATGTGCTGAAGGAGGCGAAGCTGTTGCAGCCTCGATTGCCCGTGCTGATGTTAAGCCTGTATCCGGAGAAGGAATTTGCGATGCGGGCGATCAAGGCCGGCGCATCGGGCTATTTGACCAAACAAAGCGCGCCCTCCGAATTACTCGCGGCGGTCACTCGGGTGTTGGAAGGAGGCCGGTATATCACCGCGATCCTCGCCGAACAGATGGCCTCTGCGCTCGAAACCGGCGGCACTGAGGTCTTGCATGCACGGTTGTCGGACCGCGAATTACAAGTTCTCCGGCTGTTGGGGCAAGGCAAATCAGTGTCCGTGATTGCTGAGGAGCTCTGTCTCAGCGTGAAAACTATCAGTACCTACCGGGCCAGAATTCTGGAAAAGCTTTCCTGCAAGAGTACCGGAGAGTTGATCCGGTATGCCGTTGAAGCCAAATTGATCGACTAGGCTCGCCGTCCGTCATTGATGGGGCGACCGGTCTCCTCACTCCTGTCAGTCGAATACTGACGAGCAAATCAAGTTCCTGCCGATATTCCTACACTCGTACTTTGCCGACACTGTAGCCGTTTACGGTTACGGCACGTTGTATCTCCGGAGGGAGCGTGATGGAACGGCAATCTGTATATCGCATTGTCCTGATCGACGATAGTCAAATGGCGCGTCTTGGCCTGAGGGATGAACTGGGTAGGATGACGGAGTTCCGTATTGTCGGAGAGGCGGCCGCGGCGGCGGAAGGGCTTGAATTGGTGGAGAAGTTGAACCCTGACGTGGTGTTGCTGAACCATAGTTTGCCGGATGTGCCCGGGGTCCAGGCGTGCCGCCTGATCATGGCTGCCAGGCCTGAAACGCGGGTGCTCATGCTCAGCGTGTACGACGATCCGGCACTGATCCGTGCGGCCATCGCCGCGGGCGCCCAAGGTTATGTGCTGAAAGATACGCCGGTGGTCATGTGGGGGAATGTGATGTGGCGGGTCGCGGGCAATGCGGCTGTGCCGCCCACGCGACTGCTCGGAATGGTCCTCGACGAAGTGCGGGATATGGGCAATGGCCTGTCGTCGGACAGCATGGCCGATCTCTCTCCTCAAGAGCTGCGGCTGTTGCCGTTGATCGCCGAGGGGCTGACGAACAAGGAGATCGCATTCGCCGTCGCGCTTTCCGAGAAAACCGTGAAAAACTACATCTCCAATATGTTTTCCAAGTTGGGGATCAACAGACGTTCGCAGGTGGTCACTCTGTACGCGAGGTCCCTGGCGAACCGGTCGCTTTCTGTAGGAGATTGCGCGTGACGCCGCGGAGAGGCTCCGATGTCGCTGATTCTCATTGCGGACGACGATGAGCAAGTGTGCGGCCGGTTGCGGGCCGTGCTCGAGGCCGAGGGGTATCGGGTCATCGAGGCTGCGGACGGACGGCAGGCGCTGGTGACCATCCAGCGCGAGTCTCCCGATCTGGTCATCCTCGACGTGTATTTGCCGCTTCGGGATGGGTTGGAAATTATTCTGCAATTGCACCAGCAGCAACCGTCCGTGAAGGTGTTCGCCATTTCCGGGCAGCCGGTTCAAGGCTACGACATTTTGAGAATCGCCACCATCTTCGGCGCGCAGGCCACGTTGGCGAAACCCTTCAGCATCGAGCGGTTGCTGCTAGGGGTCCGGGAATTGGTCGGGCCGGCCCAAGGCCTTTGCGCGTGATTTCAACGACGACCTCCCACATCCGTGAGACGTCGGTGGAGAGACGAATCCGGAGCACGACACGGATGGATCCGCCACCATCGGGCCGACTGCGTACATCTTCCTACATCAAGGTGCGGCTCATCTGAAAACGGGCCGGATCTGAACGATCCCGCGTAAATCCCAGCTGTTCATAGAATCGAAGCCAGCCGACATTGCGTATGGATGTGCCGGCCCAGGCCGGATTATCCGGGCCGAGATCGACAATCAGATGGTGCCCGGGGTAAGCCGCCGTGAGATCCTCGATCGCACGTGTGAACAAACGCCGCCCCAGCCCCAAGCCGCGATAGGCCGGTCGCACCCAGCCGTGAAGCGCGAGTCGACGTCCCGCCATCGAGGGTCGCGTAGCGGCCACCACTGCGAGAATTTCCCCAGGCCCGACCGAATTCCCATCCGAGTCCCCCGCACGCAGCCGTATATGCCAGGCCGCCCGTCGTGCCTGGTCGCCCGCGGACTCCTCCAATGGGAGCGGCCGATGCAGGGCCTGCACGAATGTCTCTGCGTAATCCGGTACGGAACCCCATTCGATCGACAAGTCTCTGGACAGTGACGTGAGATCGCTGCCCGGATCCAGCGAGGTCAATGTCACGACCTCATCGATGCTGAGGTTCAAGTGCAGTTCGGCGAAGCGCACGAACTGCTGGCTGTACATACCGCAGAGCGTAGGCCAGAAGCGGCGGAACGTCTCAGCGGACGTCCAGCGCCGGAATAGATTCATCCATCCGCGATTAAGCGCATGACTATGGAATTCGTCGAGATTGACGGCCAGGTAGACCTGTTCCATCAGTTGGATTTGTAAGTTGCAGGTGTGCAGTGCGGCTCGTGAATTCACGGCGATGGTACCGGGGTCGACGCCGAATACCGAACGAAGCTCGGGGTAGATTTCCAGGTCGTAACGAAGCAGGTCCGGGTCGTCTCGGAGGAGCCGTTCGAGATGGTTCAGGTCATCTGTTTCACCGAGGAAGGATTCGCGCATGCCCGGCGGGGTCGTGACCCAGTGTGAGCGGAGTTCGTGGCAGAGTGAAGAAAAATCCTGTTCGCTCCGCTGCATCGCCGGGCGCAGCACTTGTTGGGCGATATGTTCGCCGAGGCGGCGGTACGATTCGAACTGGGCTTCGTCGAAAAATTGATCCGAGGTCGATTCATGGGGAAAGGAGGGGTGGCGCGCCGCATAATCCTGGACGTCGGATGGTTCGTTCCCGGTCATCGAGGGTTTGAGGTAGATCAGGGTGCCGGCCGTGGCGTTCGCATCCACCTTGTCGTACCGGATGATACCGAGCGCGTGGTGGCGGCTGCTGATCTTGCTGTCGGGCGGCGGTTTTAGATGATCGAGATTGAGCTCGATGTCGATGCCCAGGTCGATCCGGGTCTTACGGATGGCGTTGCCGAGATCCTCAAAGGTTCGGTTTGGGTCGCAGCCGGCATCCACGACGAGAATGCAGTGGCAACGTCGCAGGACCATTTCGTACAAGCCGAGATTCTCAAAGTGTCCGCCGTCGGAGAGGTAGACGTAGGGGTGGCAGGCATCCGTGAGGCCGAAGGCTTCGGCTAGCAACGGTCTCACGGAGAGAGCCGGAGAGGCTCCGCGGTATGTGTGGGCGCCGGCGGGCCCGGGATTGCCCAGCCACCACCCCAGTCGAATATTGAACAGGGCGAGGAGGAAGGTCACCGCGGAGGAAGAATGATACCCCATATGGGGGCTCGCGGCGGCTCCCGAGATTGCCAGCGCTGTGCCGAGTGAAAGGGGCTGCCCGAGGTACCGGTTGGCGCCATACTCCTCAGATCGCCGATAGCCCAGATTCCAACTGCCGCTGTGGAGGGCACTGATCGTGAACGACTGGGCTTTGCGTTGTTGCCAGGCGAGGTTGTCGCCCTTGACCAGGTTGAGGGCGATATTGACGAGATGGAGCGGGCGTGGACTCTGGTCATGCAGTTTATTCAGGAAGAGCGCGGTCAGCCAGGTAATGGCCTCTCGACCCGCAGCCGTGTCCGGTTGCTGCAGCGCGGCGATCTTGGCGAGGCAGGCGGGTCCGACACGCAACTGTTCGGCAGCGTTTGTCAGCACCTGTGGGGACAGCGCCCGGAGTTCCTGTTCCAGGCCATCCTTCAGGGCCTGTGTTTCACCTGGCGGTGAAGCGGACAATCCATGGAAATGTTCGAGCTGTGTGCGGCGTGCCTGGGATAATGCCGTGTGGGCGATCCAGCGAGCCAGGCGCACACCGTCGAATCGCATGTTGCTGATGGCGGGGTTATCCAGATTGTCGAATCCGGTGAAGGGGTTGAAAGTCGCTTCCCGTTCCTGCTTCGGTCGCGAAGCTCCGAGGTAGGCACGAATGAGGCGATTGCGGTACATCGCATGGAGGGAAAAGCGGTTGATGTTGATCAGGCCGGACATCAGCAGGCCCATCAGGGTTACGGTGAGCGTGAATCGGAACAACACCCACAGCGGTGTATTGTGGAGGATCTGATCGTGGCCCCAGGGGTCCGACCACATGGCTTCCCCGATCGGCAGGGGAGGATCGAGCTGATTGAGATGCGTCCCGTACTGGTGGGAAAAGATGTCCAATTGCCAGCTGGTCCACAACGACAACGCGATCAGAATACAGAGCATGAACAGCGGGGCGGCCGCGCGTACCGCCAAATCGGCGAGCACGGCGACATGGGAGCGTTCTTCCGTCTGCTGAGCGGTCGTGCGTGACCCGAATCCCAGGATCAAGGTCATAAGCCCGGAGACGCCGCCGAGCGACGCGGCGACAGACGGCGTGAGCCAGGCAAGCAGACCAGGGCCGAAGGCGACGATGGCGGACAGGACCGACCAGATGACCATGACGATCAACACCCAGGGACCGGTCCGCCCCCACCATTCGCGATCCTGTTCTTCTGTGAACCGGCTGGCGAGGCCGATGAAGACCGTCGCCGTTATGAGAAACATCGCGAGGACGCCCGGAACCGCGAAGGTGGCGAACCACTCGGCAAACTGTGCGACGATGAACTCGTCGGGAGTCTTCATGAGGACCGATTGAAGAAACCATCCGCCCAGTGCCCCGGTGGCCGCGACGGCAAGGGTTTCCGCCACCAGCCAGCGAGAGAAAGCGTTGAATCGCTTGAGCGCGATGGTGGCGAAGAGCCAGCTTCCCGTATGCAGCAATGCGCCGCCGAGCACGGCATGGCGAAGGCTGAATTGTTCCAATGCGCCGCCGCTGTTACGAAACCAGGCCCAGGCGGTGGTGAGGCAGAGCATGGATGTGATGAGCGGGCCTAGGCAGCCGACGAGAAACCAGTGCTGACGTTCGAGCGTCTGCCATCGGGTGTTGCGGCGATACTCGCGCAGGGTTGGCCGGCAGAGGTGGAGATAAATCAGCGCCATGACGGCGAGTCCGAGACCGAACAGCAGCACCGCCTGGACGAGCCAGTCGGGCAGGGGGGCAGTGGGCTGGTTCATCTGCGCGAGGGCAATGGCCCAGCGCGGCACCAGGAGGGGCACCATCAGCAACGGGAGCAGCACCATCCAATTCAGGTGCAGGTTGCGCAGGTAGATGCCCAGGAGCGTCCAGGAATCGGCCGAGAGAAACCCCAAGTGCGGACTCAGGTAGTTGCTGTAGTTCCGTAGCCATTGGACCGGCGGTGGCGCCTCTGCGGCACCGGTTTTCGGCGTGACTCGCAGATCCTCGATCACGCCGTCCAATCCACGCGGGTGCCGATGGATCCAGGCGGTGAGCCAGCTGCCGATGTAGCCCCCACCCGACACCGTCGACAGGTAGTCGAACTTGTTCAACAGCTGTAGCCGTGCGAGCGTCTGCAGGACGCCGAGCCCGAACGTGGCGCTGCGGATTCCCCCACCCGAGAAACAGAGTCCCGCGCGTTTTGGGTGGCGAGCGTGGACATGTTGGAAGAGGGCGGCCATGCGCACCGCGTCGGGGGTTCCGGTCGGATGGTCCTTCGGCAAGGGGCCGTGGAGCAGCTCGGTCTCCTCTTCCAAAATCGTGGCGAGGGTGAGGAGATCGTCCTTCGGCGTGGGTGTGGTCATCGTGACTCCAACAAGAATAGGCCGTGGATGCTGCGGGTTCGACGGAGGTGCGGCACGCCGGAGCCTGTACCACTATGATGAGAAAAAGGCAAACCGCGTGACCGGGGGGATGTTCAGGCAGCTGCGAGAGGGACAGGCTACCGCTGTGTCCAGTATGGCGCACGGGAGGAAGAGACAAGCGAATGCGTAGAGGAGGCGAGTCCGGGAAATTATCGGATCGGATACAGCGTATCTCAATCGATACGGCAGCCACGCGCACCCACGGTCAGTGCTTGCGGTCCCGTTGCATCAGTTTGTCGGTATAGGCCAACAGAATGGCGGAGCCGAGGAAGGTCATGTGAATAAAGATTTTCCATTTCACATGTTCGGGATTTTCGTTTGCGATATCGACGAAGGACTTCAGCAGGTGGATGCTGGAGATCCCGACCAGCGAGGCGGCCAGTTTGATTTTGATCGTGCCGGGGTCTACATGGGTGAGCCATTCAGGGCGGTCGGGATGAGTTTCGAGGTCGAGTTTGCTGACGAATGTGGCGTATCCGCCGATGATGACCATGGTCAGCAGATTGGCGACCATCGTCACATCGATCAACCCGAGCACGCCCAACATGAACTTGGTCTCCTCCAGTTGCTTGAAGTGCTTCGCCATCTCCCAGAGTTCCAGGATGAACTTGGAGGCGTAGAGGAGTTCGGCGATGATTAAGCCGGCATACAGCGGCGCCTGAATCCATCGGCTGCCGAAGACCAGGAATTCGAAGACCTGCTCAACCCGGCTGTGGGACGTAGACGGCGGTGGTGTGGGATGGGACGGGGACGGATGACTCACGCGTGCGCTCACTCTCCTTGGTGAGGGCGTATCCTAGTCGGCGCACAGAGTTCTGTCAATCGTCGGAGGGACAGAAGCAGATAGCGAGATGAGCCGAGGAACGTTCTTACCCGGCGTGATTGGTATCCGGCGGGGCGGCGGCGGATTCTCCCGGCGCTTTCGCCTCAGTAGCCGGAAGCCAGCGAGTCAAAATCGTCCGTAGCGCGCCGACAGCGATCGGTTTGCTCACGAAGTCGTCCATGCCGGCCGTGAGGCAGGTCTCACGATCGCCCTCCATCGCGTTGGCGGTCATGGCGATGACCGGGAGATGCGTGCCGGGCTGTTCCTGGGAACGGATCAAGCGGGTGGTTTCGAATCCGTCCAGCTCCGGCATCTGACAGTCCATGAACACCAACGGATACTGATGCTGACATATGGCGGCGAGTGCTTCGATGCCGTTGCTGGCCACGTCCACGCGACAGCCAAGTTTTTCCAGCATTTTCACAGCGACTCGTTGATTGACGGGATTGTCGTCCACCACCAGAACCCGATGTGCCGTGCGCGCCTCGGCTTCAAAGATGGTATGCCGCGTCACCAATGGGAGGGCTTTCTCGGCCGAGTCTCTTCGGCCGAAGACGATGCGCATGCAATCGGCCAGGTGACGTTCGCGGATCGGCTTGGTGAGATAGGCGGCTGCGCCGACTTCCTGGGCGGCGAGGCAATCACCTCGTTGTCCGGCAGCTGTCAGCAAGATCAAATGGGTCTGGCGAAGCGTGGAGTCACTCTTGATCAGGCGGCAGAGTTCGAGTCCATCCATTTCCGGCATCCGCATGTCGATGATGGCGAGGTCAAACGGCGTCCCATTCGCAGCCGCTTGACGCATGAGCGCCAAGGCGGAGGGGCCGTCGACGGCGCTGTCATGGTTCATATTCCAGGCCGACACATGGTACTGGAGGAGGCTGCGATTCGTCGCGTTGTCGTCGACCAGACACACGCGGAGGCCGGACAGGTTCGTGTCGAGCGGCAGTACGGACGTGCCGGTGGTCTCCCCTTGGGTGTCGAAGCGTACGGTGAACCAGATGCAGGTGCCTTGCCCCGCCATCGATTGCAGGCCGATTTTCCCACCCATCAATTCCACCAGCCGTTTACAGATGGTCAGGCCGAGGCCTGTTCCTCCGTACTTGCGGGCCGTCGAGCTGTCGGCTTGCGTAAAGGCTTGGAACATTTTCGCCTGTGCTTCCGGGGTGAG
>JACOEF010000197.1 GCA_024998705.1 Nitrospira sp. | reverse complement strand
TCGTCACACCACCACATCACACAGAGAACAGAGCGAGCGTTTGCCGGACTAGCGGGTCGCGACCGGTTGAGCTTCGCGGGCGGCGAGGCTCTTCCTCCGATTTGCCGAAATCGTCCGATCGATGATGGCTCCGCAGTTAATGCACTTCCAGGCGTAGAAAATGAGGAAGAAGTCTGAGAACCGTTCCAACATCATCATGCCTTTGCACTTCGGACATTCCATTTGCTCCTCCTGGGTGGTGACGTTTACAGCTGTGTCACCTCTCAAGCAAGAGCTGAACCAAAATGTCAAGTCTATATTTTTCAATCACTTGCGCTTGTTTGCCGCCATACACGAGATGCGCCAGGCGTCAAGTCTCCGGCACAAAAAGGTGCAAGCTGACATTTTTTTGTCGTAGGAAGTAGGCAATGACACCTCAAAAAGCAGGGCGAGGGATCGGAAAATGGCCCGAAACTGAACGCCCGCGCGAACGTTTGCTCCGTGAGGGTGCGGAAAGCCTCTCTGACGCGCAGTTATTGGCCATTCTGTTGCGCGTGGGGCGCCAGGAAGCCTCCGCTGTGAAAGTCGGCATGGAGGTGCTTGATCGTGTCGGAGGCATTTTCGGCCTCCTGCATTGCAGCGCCGAGGAGTTGTGTGCCATTCCCGGGGTGGGACCTGCCAAGGCTGCGCAGTTGAAGGCGGCGGTAGAAGTCGGGAAACGCGCGGTGTCTGCGCCGCTGACCACCGGGACACGTATCAGCTCCAGCGCCGATTTGTTTAAGCATTACCACGCCCGGTTGCGGGATCTGCGGCACGAAATTTTCGCTGTGGTGCTGCTGGACGCCAAGAACCAAGTCATCCGCGACGTGACAATTTCCGAGGGCAGCCTGACTTTGAGCATCGTGCATCCGAGGGAAGTCTTTATTCCAGCCATGCGCGCATCTGCCGCCGGAATCATTTTTCTCCACAATCATCCCAGCGGAGATCCCACGCCAAGCCAGGAAGACCGAGTATTGACGGCCAGGCTGGTGTCTGCCGGCGCCCTCCTGGGCATTCAGGTCCTGGATCACCTCATTGTGGGGGACGGGCGCTATGTCAGTTTTGCCGACCAGGGGTGGTTGAACGGGGAAGGCGTCACCGCATGAATGGCGGCAACAGGCTGCGCCGGCGCCTTTCCCGGCAGAATTCGATCGAGTTTGTTGAGACAGGATGGCATCACCTGCACGTATCTTTCTAACCAGGCCATAGCGGCCGCCGACTCACCGGAGGAGGTCATCATGAACGTTCCCCTCACCGAATCCATCAGGAATGTGGCTGTGGTATCGCATGCGGGATCGGGCAAAACCTCGTTAGTCGAAGCACTGGCGTACTGTGCAGGCAGTCTCTCCGCTCCCGGATCCATCTTCACCGGAACCACCGTGTCGGATTTCGAACCAGAAGAAATCCATCATCGAACCTCAATCAACACGACCGTCCTTCGTTGCTCCTATCACGATCATATCCTCCAGCTTCTCGATACCCCGGGCTCGCCCAGCTTTATCGGCGAGACGCGATCGGCGTTGCGTGTGGCAGACGGCGTAGTGCTGGTCGTGAGTGCGGTAACGGGCGTGCGTAGTGCCCTCCCGCGGGTCTGGTCGATGATCCGTGAGGCCGGGTTACCCTGTGTCGTGTTCGTCAATGACCTGGACAAGGACGACACCGCATTCGACAGAACGGTGGAAGATCTGATCAAGGAATTGGAGCTGAGCGCCGTTCCGCTGACCATGCTGATGGGGAGTGGTGCGCAACTCCAAGACGTCGTGGATGTGTTGCAGAATTGTGTAGTGACATCTCGGCCGGACCACCCGCAATCCCAGCAGGGGCCGGTGCCGCCTGAGTGGCGCGAGCGAGTTGATCAAGCCAGGCGTCGCGTGACGGAGCTCGTGGCAGAGGGAGACGAGGCGCTGCTCGAACGGTATTTAACCGACGGCGCATTGACGGAGGAGGCGTTGCTGGAAGGACTGCGGGCCGGAGTCCAGCGCGGTTCGCTGGTACCCATCGTCGGAGGGTCCGCCTTGCGTCACATCGGAGTGTACTCGCTCCTACAGACTCTCGTCGATCTATTGCCTTCACCAATCGGTCGGGCCCGAGTCGCACCGCTGCAGGGTTCGGCGTTGATGGAAGGCGGGGAACCAGTCAACAGGCACCCGCAGCCGTCTGATCCATTTTCAGCCGTCGTCTTCAAGACCCTCATCGATCCGTTCATCGGCCGTCTTTCTTACGTGCGCGTCTATTCGGGAACGCTGGAAGCGGATACGGCTCTGTATAATTCCACGCGGCAGGTGAGGGAGCGGGGCGGTCATCTATTCTCAATTGTCGGCAAAAAATATACGCCGATCACGCGTGAGGTGGCCGGCGAGATCGTTGCGATCGGCAAGCTGAAGGATAGTCTGACGGGGGATACGCTGTGTGACGAACATGCGCCGGTCCGATATCCCGGCATACCATGGCCCAGGTCGGTGGTGTCCTTTGCGATCGACCCGAAATCGAAGGCGGATATCGAAAAAGTGAGCTTGGGGCTGCATAAGTTGATCGAGGAAGATCCGAGCCTGGAGTTCGTTCGTCATCTGGAGACGAAGGAGATGGTCTTGAGCGGCATGGGACAGTTGCACATCGACGTCGCGTTGGAAAAGCTGCATCGTAAATACGGCGCGGAAGTGATTGTGCACGCGCCGAAAATCCCCTACCGCGAAACGATTCGCAGCGTGGCGCAGGCACAGGGGAAATATAAAAAACAGACCGGCGGTCATGGCCAATATGGTGATTGCTGGTTGGAAGTCGGTCCGTTGCCGCGTGGTCAGGGGTTTGAGTTCGAGAACAAGATCGTCGGCGGCGCCATTCCGCGCAACTTCGTACCGGCAGTCGAAAAGGGTGTGGTGGAGGCGCTGCATGAAGGGCCGCTTGCCGGATATCCTGCCGTCGATGTGCGGGTGACCGTCTACGATGGCTCCTACCATGTGGTGGATTCGTCCGAATTGGCCTTCAAAATTGCCGGGTCGATGGGAGTGAAAAAAGCGTTGGAAGCGGCCCATCCGATCCCGCTGGAGCCGTTGATGACGGTTGAAGTCGAGGTGCCGGCCGAATGTGTGGGGGCGGTCCTGGGCGATCTGAATGCGAGGCGAGGCCGGATCGTCATGGTCGAGGCGAACGGCCATATCGAAATCGTCAAGGCTCTGGTGCCGCAGGCCGAGATGCTCAATTATGCCGCGTCATTAAATTCGCTCACAGGAGGACAGGGGAGTTACGCGATGGAACATGCTCAATACGAAGAGGTGCCGCGCGAGTTGGCCGGCCGCATCGTTGAGGAACATAAGATGGAGCGCCAGGGGGCCGTGGCGCATTAAGCGGCGGGATCCGCCGGAAGGAATGACTTGCCGGCGGTTCCGCTTACCGATCCGCCGGCTTCAGCACGACGTAGAACGCCCGCCCTTCGCGCAGGACGCGCAGGAGAATCGTATCGCCACGTTTGACCTTGGACACGGCCACCGTGAATTCTCCGACGGTACCCGTGTCGACGCGGTTCACTTCCTTGATCAAATCGCCTTCCCGTAGCCCTTCGGCTTGCGCCAGACTGCTCGCCTCGACCTTCGAGATCAACACGCCTCGACTTTCATTCAGGCGGAATTTTTCGGCCAGGCCCGCGGTCAGGTCCTGCACATCGATACCCAGCTTCAAGTCGGTTTTGCTCTGAGGGAGCGAGGCAGCGACCACCGTATCCCGGCGTTCGCTCAAGGCTACGTTCAGAGTCAGGCGCTTGCTGTCCCGCACGACTTCGACGCGCGCGGTGGATCCCGGATCTAACGCGGCGACCAGGCGTGAGAGTTTGTTCGGGGTGTCGACGAGTGCGCCATCGACTTTGGTAATGACGTCGCCGGGCTTGATGCCGGCTAAGGCTGCCGGGTCCCGTTCGAACACTTCGTTCACCAGGACCCCTTCGTTTTCATCCACGCCGAATTTGTTGGCCAGGTCAGGTGTCAGCGGTTGCAGGCCGACGCCCAGCCAGGCCCGCACGACCTTCCCCTTCGAAATGAGCTGGTTCATGACCTGTGTGGCCATGTTGGAAGGAATCGCAAACCCGATCCCCTGGGCAAAATTGATGATGGCTGTGTTGATGCCGATGACATCCCCCCGCAAATTAAATAGCGGTCCGCCGGAGTTTCCCGGATTGATGGAGGCGTCGGTCTGAATGAAGTTTTCGTACCGTGAGAGATTGATGTTTTCCCGTCCGATGCCGCTGACCACACCGAGTGTGACTGTGCGATCCAAACCGAAGGGATTGCCGACGGCCAGCACCCATTGCCCGACCTTCACTCCGGTGGAGTCGCCGAACCGGGCAGCGGGGAGGGGGTGGTCGGTGGTGACTTTCAGCACCGCCAGATCGGTATCCGGATCTTTGCCGATGACTTGCGCAAAAAGTTTGGTTTGGTCGGAGAGGCGAACCTCGACTTCCGTGGCCTCGCCGACCACATGGTTGTTCGTAATGATGTGCCCAGTGGGATCGACGATGACCCCGGAGCCTGACCCTGTCGAGTTCGGGACCCGTTCTCCCGATCCGTCGCGTAACTTGCCTGTGTTTGAATGGGGAAGATGCTGACGACCGAGGGTTTGGCCTCCTCGGCTAAATCGGTGATGACGGTTTGGAGCTCCTCCAACATGCGCAACCCGGGGGATACTTTCCGAGGGGGTGATGCGATGTCAGGAGCAGCCAGGGTGATTTCTGGGGTGCCGGCCAGCCACCCAGAGAGACTGAGAACGAGTGCTGTCGCGAAAGACGTCTGTGTCTTCATGCTGGGCAAGCTCCGAGGGCGAATCTCACTCACGAACCAGGCTGCGCTTCAGAATAACAGATTCTTGAGCGGCAACGGAAGCGAGGAGGATTAGGCTGACTTGGATGCAGCCGGTCGCTGGAAATGGGGAAGCCAGTGGGCCAAGTCATGGCGAAGGCCGACAAGAATCACGGTGTCGTCGGGCCGGAGCGTCATGGAATCGGACAGCGGAAGGAGAAAGGGGCCGCGAAATACGGCCACGATGCGGGTCGTCGCCGGCAGGTCGAATTCACCGATCGGATGGCCGATGACCGGTGCGCCGCGAGCGACGACGACGCGCTCGATCGAGGCGTCACGCAACCCCAGTTCGCGCTGCATGGTGAGCAAGTCCTCGTGAGCCAGTTCGATCTTGAGGTCGCGAATGTGCCGCTCGATCTGTTGCAAGGCGGCTTGTTGCCCTTTGATGCGGTCGGAGGCTATGCGGATGGCATCTTCCAACGGCGGAAGCGCGGAGGGCGATACCGACGGCGAAGGGATGACTCCGGTCGGCGTGACCCCAAGACCAGCGAGGCGGTGTCCGATCTGTCGATGGATGGCGTGGATCTGGTTCAGAATCGTCGTCGCCTGGCCATGGAGACGTAGGACATGGACCTTGCGGTTGACGCGTTCTGCGATGGCGACAATCGTTTCGTAAAGCGCGCTGCCGGTGAGGGAGAGTTCTTTGCGGACGCGAGCCAACAGCTCAAAAGATAGCATCGGATAAATGTCCGATAAGATATATTATGTCAACTTGCTTGTCCGATTCGAGATTCCGTCCCACTCCACAATCGAACCAGATTGTCCCTGTGCCTCACCCAAATCAAGAGGCTGACGACACAGGCAAACCCGATAAACGTCCAAGATCGATGAAACATTAGGGCCACGAGCGGAAACATGGCGAAGGCGAAGAGCGCGCCACCTGACGAATATTTCCACAGAAACACGGCGCCGACCCACAGGCCCATCAGGGTCAGTCCGATCCACGGAGCGACTCCCAGGGCTGCGCCTAATGCGGTGGCCACACCCTTTCCACCCTTAAACCTCAGAAACACCGAATGCAGGTGCCCGATGATGGAGGCCAACGCGACCCAGAGTACGGCCGATTCCTGATGCAGCAGCATGGTGCCGACCCACCCGGCCAGCCAGCCCTTTCCAATGTCGCCGAGCAGGGTCAGAATACCGGCTTTTTTCCCGCTCACACGCAAGACATTGGTGAATCCTACATTACTACTGCCGGCGGTCCGTGGATCGACCGCACCCAGCAGACGTGACACGACGACCCCAAAAGGAATCGATCCAAGGAGATAACTGGAAAGGATGAGGAACCCGATGAGCCAGGGACTGTCCATCAATCGTTGACCGGATGACCGGATGCGAGCGTCCGTCGAGTCGTCCGGTTACAGACCTTTCGCTCCGACTTGACGCCAGAAGCTCCAGACATATTGTGCGCCTGACACATAGCCCAAGATGAGTGACAGATACAAGGTGACAATACCGGCCAGATGCAGATTGCCGATCGCTTCCACCACGGTGCCTTCAAGCAGTAAAAGCACGATAGCGATCACCTGTAACGCCATTTTGTATTTGCCGGTGGTTTCGGCGGACATAATCAAGCCTTCGGATGCCGCGATCGCCCGCAGGCCGGTGACGGCGACTTCACGCGCGATGATCAGAATAGCCACCAGGGCGCTCACGCGATCGACTTGCACCAGCAGGATCAAAGCCGACAACACCAGCAGCTTGTCGGCGATCGGGTCCAGCAATCGTCCGAGTTTCGTGATCTGGCCGGTCTTGCGCGCAACATATCCGTCCAGCAGATCGGTTACGGCTGCGACGACGAACACGATGGCCGCGGACAAGGCTCGATCCGGCGTCGGGTCGATGAGCAGCATGACGAAGACCGGGATCAAGAGAATCCGGACGAGCGTCAGCACGTTCGGCAGATTGATGTTGCTTTCCTGCCCTGCCGACCGCATTAGTACCAACCCGGCTTGTTTCCAGTTTTCTGCCATAGTCCCTTCGACGCGTAGCGTGTGACGGCTCCCCTATACAATGCCGTGTTTGAGCAGGTCATGCAAGTGAATGACTCCTGCCAGGCGGTTCTGCCCCTCCAGGACCACCAGCGCCGTGATGGAAAACCGTTCCATCAGGGCAACGGCCGTCGTGGCCAGTTCGTCCGGTCCAATGGTCTTCGGTTGGCGGCTGGCGAGATCTCCGGCGGTCACTGTGCTGAAATTCCCGCCTGCTTGAATGAAGCGTCGCAAGTCTCCGTCGGTCACGATTCCGTACAGCGCCCCCTTGGCGTTGATCACGGTCGTCATCCCGAGCTTTTTCGACGTCATCTCCAGGATCGTATCCGCGCCGGACACATTGTCGCGCACGCACGGCAGGTGGTCGCCATGCTGCATGAGGTCACGCACTTTGACCAGGAGCCGTCGTCCTAAGGTTCCGCCGGGGTGGAACTGTGCGAAATCGTCCTGCTTGAAACCGCGCTTTTGGAGCAGTGCGACCGCAAGCGCATCGCCCATGGCGAGAGTTGCGGTGGTGCTGGCCGTCGGGGCCAATCCCAACGGACAGGCTTCTTCATGTACCGATACATCCAGTGTGACATCGCTGTTTTTCGCGAGGGTCGAGGCCATTTTGCCCGTCATCCCCACGACAGGAATATTCATGCGCTTCACGAAGGGCAACAATTGGAGGACTTCCTGTGTCTCGCCGCTATTGGAAATCGCGATCAACACATCCCGTCGTGCCAGCATGCCGAGATCGCCATGAACACCTTCAGCGGGATGTAGGAAGAAGGACGGAGTGCCGGTGCTGGCTAATGTCGCCGCAATCTTCTGGCCGATCAATCCGGACTTGCCCATACCGGAAATGACGACCTTGCCCTGGCATTCATAGAGAAAGTTGACCGCCGCAGCAAAGCGTTCATCGAGCCGGGCCATCAGGTCCTGCACGGCGCGGGCTTCGATTTCCAAGACGCGTATCCCCTCCCGTACGCTGGGATCTTGCGGAGGGCGGCGCGCGGCGCGCTTGGGGGTTGGTGCTGCTGCGGACTTGGTTATATTGCGGCTGCGTCCCATATACGTAGTACCCGTTCGAGAAGTGATTGGAGCGCATGAAGCGGGACCATATTCGGTCCGTCAGACAACGCGGAATCCGGGTCGGGGTGTACTTCCATGAAGAACCCGTCACAGCCGGCTCCTGCTGCCGCCCAGGCCAATGGTTCGACAAATTCGCGCTGGCCGCTGGATTTCGTGCCGCCTCCACCGGGCAGTTGTACGCTGTGGGTTGCGTCGAACACCACCGGATAACCGAAACGCCGCATGATCGGAAACGACCGCATGTCGACCACCAGATTGTTGTAACCGAAGGAGGAACCTCGTTCGGTTAACACGATGCGCCGGTTCCCGCTGTCTTCCACTTTCTTGACCGCGTTGCTCATTTCCGGCGGCGAGAGAAATTGTCCCTTCTTGATATTGACGACTTTGCCGGTCTGAGCGGCGGCCATCAAGAGGTCGGTCTGGCGACACAGAAAAGCTGGAATCTGCAGGATATCCACCACACGACCGGCCTCTGTGGCCTGCTCCTCCGTGTGCACATCGGTCAACACCGGCACGCCGATCTGTTGCTTGACCTTGGCGAGCACGGCCAGGCCCTTCTCTAACCCCGGCCCGCGAAAAGACGTAATGGAGGTGCGATTGGCCTTGTCGAAAGACGACTTGAAGACGTAGGACATGCCGATCGACTTGGTGATCTCGGCAATACGTCCGGCTGTATCCACGACGAGTTGTTCACTCTCAATCACGCAGGGGCCCGCGATCAAAAACGGCCGATTCCCCGCCCCGATCTTA
>JACOEF010000661.1 GCA_024998705.1 Nitrospira sp. | reverse complement strand
GCGATTCTTCCCCCGCATTCTTGCCGCACAACTCGTCAACACCGAAGATGAATCCGTCGCCGATGAGTTGACGAAAGTCCTCTATTCGGAACTCGGCGACGGCATCGTCAAAAATCGCCATGAATTGCTGTACCGAAATTTCCTCCGATCGATCGGAATCACCATTCACGAAGCCATGAACAGGCCCATGAGGCCATCCACACGCGCCTACATTCATGGGATGGAACGGCTGTATGGCAGCAGAAATCATGCAACCGCGCTGGGGGCGTCTTTTGGATTGGAAAACATGGCTATCACCATGTGGGATCATCTGATTCCGGGGCTGATCCTGTTGAAGGAAACCCGTTTTCCCCGCATGGATCCCACGTATTTCACCTTCCACCGCCAGCTCGAGGCCGAGCATGAACGAGCCATGGAGCATGCCATGGAAGCAGTCGGTGGAACGGGATGTGCCGAACAGGCAAGGATGTCGGAATCGGAGCAGCGAGATTTTCGCTTCGGAATGAATGCGGTGCTGGATTATCTCGAAGGGTTTTGGATGGGACTGGAGCGGGAGGAGCCTGACTCCAGCCAGAGCCGGCTTCAACCGGCGCAGCAATTGGCGAGTGAACTGCGCGGGCCATCGCATTGACCCGCTCGATGGTCGGAGGATCACATGGAGCGCGTGTGGATCAGCCGCTACGATGCGGGTGTTCCTCTCACCTCCGCCTATCCGGAATGGACGGTTCCGGACCTTCTTCGTCGTTCCGCCTCCCGGTTCCCCGAATCGACGGCCCTCTTCTTTTATGGCGCGCGTATTTCCTTCCGTGAACTGAACGATCTGACCACGCGTTTTGCCCAGGGATTGCTGCGGCTCGGCGTGAAGCCGGGCGATCGCGTCACCCTCATGCTGCCGAACATTCCGCAGGCAGTCATCGCCTATTACGGGGTATTGAAGGCCGGAGCGATTGTCGCGCCGATGAATCCTCTCTACGTCGAACGCGTAATTCAGAGTCAGTTGGCCGATGCCGGCAGTGAGACCATCGTTGCGTTGGATCTTTTTTATCCTCGCATTCAGGCCGTCCGCGAACAGGCGGGCCAGCCCGAGCGGATCATCATTACCAGCCTCGGAGATTTTCTTCCGACCATGAAGCGCCTGATGTATCCGGTCAAGGCGCGATTGGCCAAGCGCTGGGTTGTGGTCGAGAAAACTCCCCCGGTCTACGACTTTCTTGCGCTGCTGGACGCGGCGCCCCCCGGCACCGAACAGGATTTCTCGCTTCTGCCGTCGGTGGAGCCGGACGCGCTGGCCCAGGTTCAATATACCGGCGGCACCACCGGCACACCCAAAGGCGTCATGCTCTCGCATCGAAATGTGGTGGTCAACGCCATGCAGGGCCGCCTCTGGTGTGCTGATTTTCAGGACGGAAACGAAGTCTTTCTGGGTGCGGTGCCGTTTTTTCATTGTTATGGGCTGAGTACCTGCCAGAACCTTGCCGTCGCGACCGGTTCTCAGATCGTCCTGCTCCCGCGTTTCCAGGCGGAGGAGGCGGTGAAATTGATTCATCAGCACCGGGTCACGATTATGTCTGGCGTGCCGGTGATGTTTGCGATGATCACAGATTTTCCGAAGGTCGGCCGGTACGACTTACATTCGATACGGGTTTGTCTCTGCGGGGCCAGCCCCCTGCCTCCCGAGGTGCAGGAACGATTCGAGCGGTTGAGCGGGGTGAAAATTTCGGAAGGGTACGGACTGACCGAGGCGGGTCCTACGACCCATTGCAACCCGATTCACGGGGATCATCCGCGCGGCTCGATGGGGGTCCCGTTTCCCGATACGGACGCGCGGATTGTGGATGAAGAGACGGGCGTCAGGGAAATTCCCACGGGAGAAGCGGGTGAACTGATTGTCCGCGGGCCG
>JACOEF010000434.1 GCA_024998705.1 Nitrospira sp. | reverse complement strand
GCCTGAAGCCCTCACACACTTGGCAGCATATCGCTGGCCGGGAAACATACGCGAACTGCGCAATGTCATCGAACGGATGGTCCTGATGAGTCCGAGCTCCGGGCCGATTACCCGCGAAGAAGTCCTGCAGGTACTCCCGCGCTCGGCAGCGACACCATCACCCGGCGACCAGACACACCTGCCCCTCGACGAGGTCGAACGCCTGCATATTGAACGGGTACTGGAATCCAGCGGCGGCAACAAGACCAAAGCCGCCCAAACTCTCCGGATCGACTACAAAACGCTGTCGGCAAAACTTAAAAAGTACGAGAGTGGCGGCTGAATTCTCCCTCGGCTTCCCCTGGCGCGTGTAATCCTTGCCGCAGCACCTGGATTTCGCCTCACAAACGCGCTAGCATGAGGAACCTCGGCACATTCCCTTCCATCCTTCACCAAGGAGGCCACCATGACACCCGTCGTCGTGTTCTCACTGTTCGTCATGCTCCCATTCAGCCTCTCTGCCCTGTCCACCGATCTCCACGCCGCATCCAGAAAAGGCGCCTCCGTCAAAGAAGTGAGGGCCATGCCAGAGAAGGAACAAACGAAACTTGCCCTCAGTGCGGCGCCGCCACACATCGCCAAACACGCCGGGGTCATGGTGTTCGGAGCGGAGGGAAAACTCACCGAGGTCAAGAAGAGCGAGAACGGCTTTACCTGCATGCCCACGGTAATGAATCTGCCTGTTCCAGACCCCGTGTGCATGGACGGCGCAGCCCTGGAGTGGATGACCGACATCATGAACCATGCGCCGAACCCATCCAACACGATACCCGGTGTGGCCTACATGGCGCGCGGCGGATCACACTTCGAGAAAGACAAAAAAGTGGTGATGCAACAGGAAGCCGGAGCAACCGTGGTCAAGGAACCGCCGCATTGGATGGTCATGTGGCCATTCGACCCGACGACGACTAAACTGCCGACCGCTCCGAACCCATCAGGCGCCTACATCATGTTCGACGGTACCCCATATGCTCACCTGATGATGTACCAGGACCCCGGGAAAATGAAGTAAGGCCTCGTCCGTGCAGAGAGCCTCCTCGTGAACGACGTTCTCTGCACGGACGCCCCTTTGTACGGCACACCTCCGGAGCAGCCCTCACAACCGATCGATCTTCCGTCCTCCACGATCTCGCCCACCAGGCCCATATCGACAGCGCCAGCGTGCATGAGGGACAATCACCTCTGCAGTACCGTACTCAGACATCTTCCACAAGGAGCATTCGATATGACCAGGCCGGGATCATCAGGCGAACAGTGTGCACAAGAGCAATTCGGTACCTCGGCTCGCGCCGCAGCATTTTATACCCACCAAACCCTGCCCCACCTGAATCCACAGATGCAGCAGTTCATCGCGCGGATGGACATGGTCTTCATTGCCACCGCCGATGGAAAGGGGGAGTGCGACTGCTCCTTTCGAGCCGGTGAACAGGGATTCGTCCAAGTGCTCGATGAGAAGACGCTGATTTACCCAGAATACCGGGGCAACGGCGTGCTGGCGAGCCTGGGAAACATCCTGGAGAATCCGCACATCGGGTTGATTTTTGTCGACTTCTGTCAGAGCACGGTCGGACTACATGTCAATGGAACCGCGCGCGGGCTGAGCCCAAACGAACCGGAGAGCCTCGCCCGGCTTCCGGCGCGCATCGCCGAATCCGCCCTCGTCAAGGGTGGGCGTCAGCCCAAGGCTTGGGTCCTCATCGGTGTGGAAGAAGCGTACATCCACTGCTCCAAACATGTGCCGCTCCTCAGACGGCTGGATAAGCATATTGCGTGGGGCAGCGACGACGAGCAGGTCAAAGGCGGAAACTTCTTCAAAGTCACCCCGTGAACTCTTGCCGCGCACAACGGATGGCGAGTAAACCGCTCCCTACGCCTTCTCTTTCGCGCACACGGGTCAGGCAGAAGCGCCGACGGGCTAAGGCTCACCGGATCCAGCCCCTTGCTGACCGGCATCCTGCCGGTCAGCCGTGTCACGCGCTGCGCCCGCGCCAGATGGCAGGGCAGGCGCTGCAGACTCGGCCCAACGCATCAACCGAGCCTGCGCAACAATCATCACGATCCTCACCTTTCCCATTAGGCTCTGCAAAGGCGGAATCTGGATTTCCGCCAGAGACTCCATATCGCCGACGGACACAACAAGCTCTTCGTCCGTCCCACGATCCATGCCCCTGCCCCTAAAAGTCGCCCTCTTTCACATAGGGATAGCTCCAGAGTATCACCTGCAATAAGACAGACTTGATCCATGCCTGGTGCATGGCGCTGACTTCGGCCTCGCTATGCCCCTGCTTCGCCAGGAAAGGGCGAAGGGTTGCAGTCACCGGGTAGAGGAGAGCAGGAAGATAGCGAAATGGAATGTGCGGAGCGGCCGCCACCTTGTCTGTCATGTTCTTCCCGACACGATGGTGCCGACGCCCGATTTCAAACTGGTAATCCAACCAGGCCTGATCATAGCTACCACCGGCCGTATCGAGGATCCACCGGCCAAACCGTTTTCGCACGGCTCCCAAGTACTCCATGTCCGGCTGACCATCTGCCACACGGAGAAAGGTGCTCACGAGATGGGGATTCGACCCCACAAATCCGTACCAGACGTCGAGGATAGCCTCGACCTGATCCTTGACCATCGTCTTCGACTGCTGGAGCGCCTTCACATCCTCCTCACCAAATAACACCGTCTTCTTCAGTAATTCGAACTCCTCCATCGAAATTGCTGCACCTGGGACCGCCGAAGTGCCATAGGTATAACCGGGAATCGTTGGGTTAAGACTCATCATTGCTCTCCTTTATGTAGATCTCATCATCACAATCGTGCGGGCTAGGCCAACCCCATCGGAGCCACATCCATGCCTCAGAGGATTCAGCAACAGGATTGAGCAACAGACTGGTGCGGATGCTTGCGCACTCACCACTCTCGCAGCAGGAGGACTTACTTCTGTTCGAGGATCTCACTCTTCATCGGACCAAGAACGGCCAACAGTTCGCGTTTCTCCACCTTGCCGACCCGATGATGATCCAACGCCGCCACCAGATCCTCAACCAGGGTCCCAAATGCTACATCCTGCACACCCATGCCCTTGTGCGTCTGCATCATCGTGGGCCCTGTATAGGCACAGGGCCCACCACTCGCTTCACAGATCTGGTTCACCAGATGCATCTTGAGCTTCGTAAGATCCGTACTCGCGAACTAGCCGTTGATGCGGGTGTATCCACCGACCTTGCCTACAAAGGTCTCCACCACCGCCGTGATAGCAGCCTTGCCGCCCAATCGCTCATAGAGCGACTGAGCTGTTTTTCCCTCGCCTGCATGGGCTGCTCCGACCACCACCACCAGACTCACAAGCACCAAACCCGCACATGTATGACGTGTCATCACGCTCCTCCTTTGATAAACAAGACTCCGGGCTTAGTGCCCCTCCCCGCCGCGAAGAAACTCCTGCGACCGACGCGCCTGATCTGGCTGCGACCCCGGAATAAAGTCCGGGCACTCAAGCCGTAGCTGCCCATCCCCATCGGCTTGTTCACAAACCCGCACTGGTGCGGCCGTGCCGCATCCACATGCACATAGGGCTGAAAGTAGGTGCAGCCGACACACATCCGAGCGACCGAAATCACACCCTGCTCCTGCAGCGAGTACATGACCTTGGTCAGTCCTCGCAAAAAGACCGTCTGCTCATCCGGAGTCAGACTCCTGACCCCAGCGCGCACCACCTCGGTCCATCCTGCGGTCTGCTGCGCCTCTCGTCGCCCCGCTGCCGTCAACGTGATGACGAGCGCCCGCTGGTCATCAGGGGATCGCTCTTTCCTGACCAGTGTCTTCTCCACAAGGGTCATGACCGCATCGCTCGCGGTCGCCGCCGTCAAACACAACTCGCGTGCCACATCGTTCAGGCGCATGGGTTGCGTGGCCCGCTCGGCCAGCAAGACCAGGATTTGGCCTTGAGTCGGAGTGAGCTTGCGCGCACTTCCTCCCTCCCAGGCTTGGCTCCGTAACGCAGCGGCGACCTTCGTCAATCCGGTCGTAATATGATCAACGACCGTTTTCTCCCCTTGCATCGGAAGCTGCTTTCCCATATCGACGCTCCTCTATGCAGACAGCTCCACGATGAATCCACCGGTCTTCAGGAACTCGTTCTGCTGATGTTGGGTGAACATGGCCAGCGGCTCCTGATGGCAAAACCGGCATTCTTCCGCGGTCACCGTGATCGCCGCAAAGCCTTGAGCAGCAACATGCTCGTTCGCCAACTTCAACGCAGTCGCCTGATCTAAGGTCATGACGTCAAAGTGCAGGGTCCTTCCCGGAACCTCGACCCATGTGTCGAACACCTTCAGTGCATCCATCCCTCACTCCTTTCCGATGTGACTTCACGATAATGATAAGGACTCCTAACTATATAGCAAAGGCCGAGACCACGGTCAAGGCCCTACGTTGGCAGAGACCAGCACCACCCGCCGCGTCCCTTTGTCGCCCATGCGGAGTGGAGCGCGGCCGTAGGCCTTGAATTGAGAGGACGGGATGAGCGGATCAAGACCCCGATCGATCAGCTCGAAACTTCACGGTAGGGTGGAATGGAAAACGCCTGGTCGTGCCCCATGAGCATACTCGGCACACGACGTACGCGAGACACCAGCAGTCGCACCATCGAGGAAGCACAGCTGAAAAGCAATCGCTCGGCGCAAGACGCCCGACCGAGGACTCCCGGAGGAGCGGATGACTGACAACATGCGATGGATGCGCGGACTTCCCGCAAGACGCTCGTCAGGGCCTGCGGCCGACAATTCCCCCACCTGATTCGCATCGGACCAGGGCCCGTTCGCTCAGGGATTCACGGACTGTGAACCCATCATGACCGCTTCTCCTTGGCCCGTGCCAGCGCCAGGGCAAAGGCGCCGACAGGTTGGGGTTCACGGGGCACCGCACGGGACGAATCGGAAGGGCGACGATCGCGCGCGGCGCCGGCGCCGGATGGCATGGCGGTCTCTGCCGCATCTTCCATGCGCATCGTGAGCGAAATCCGCTGCCGTTGCACATCAACGGCCAGCACCTTCACCTTCACGATCTGACCTGGCTTCACGACGTCGTGCGGATCTTTGACGAACTTGTTTGCTAACGCCGACACGTGCACGAGGCCGTCCTGATGCACGCCGATATCGACGAATGCGCCGAAAGCCGCGACATTGGTCACGACCCCTTCGAGCACCATCCCGGACTGTAGATCGGCCAGCGATTCGACCCCGTCTCTGAAGGTCGCCGTTTTGAATTCAGGACGCGGATCACGGCCGGGTTTTTCCAACTCCGTCAGGATATCGCGCACCGTCGGCAGACCGAACGTCTCGTCCGTGAATTCCGCCGGTGAGAGCTCCTTCAACGCAGCCGGCTTACCCATCACGTCGGCAAGGCCCTTATTGAGCCGCGCCAACATGCGCTCGACGACCGGGTAGGCCTCCGGATGGACGGCGGAACGATCCAATGGATTGTCGCCGTCGTTAATCCGTAGGAACCCCGCCGCCTGCTCGAAGGTCTTTTCGCCCAAACGAGGCACCTTGAGGATCGTATGCCGGTTCTGAAATCGCCCGTGCGTGTCGCGGTACTCCACGATGTTTTGAGCTAACACGCGATTCAGTCCGGATACTCGCGCCAGCAGCGGAGCCGACGCCGTGTTCACGTCCACACCGACCGCGTTCACGCAGTCTTCCACCGTGGCGTCGAGCGATCTCGCCAGGGCTCGCTGATTGACATCGTGCTGATACTGGCCGACCCCGATGGACTTGGGATCGATCTTGACCAGCTCGGCCAGCGGGTCTTGCAACCGCCTGGCGATCGACACGGCGCCACGCAGACTCACGTCCAGCGCCGGAAACTCCGCGGCGGCAAAGGCCGAGGCCGAATAGACGGAAGCGCCGGCTTCGCTCACGACGATCTTCGCCAGCTTCTGTTCCGGCTTCTGCTCCGCCACCAGCTTGACGACCTCCACGGCGAATTTATCGGTCTCACGGCTGGCCGTGCCGTTGCCGATCGAGATAAGGGCGACACCGTGCCGCAACACCAATTGTGTGATAGTCGCCAACGATCCCTGCCAATCATTGCGTGGTTGATGGGGGTAGATCGTCGCCGTCTCCAGCAATTTCCCGGTCGCATCCACGACCGCCACTGTACAGCCAGTGCGGAGACCAGGATCAAGACCGAGCACGGCCTTCGGCCCGGCGGGCGCCGCCAGCAGAAGCTCATGGAGATTGCGCCCGAAAATCTTAATCGCCTCCGCTTCCGCCGCCT
>JACOEF010000178.1 GCA_024998705.1 Nitrospira sp. | reverse complement strand
GGACCGGTGGAAGTCACGGATCAGTCCCAGACGAGGGATCGAATAAAGACCTTTGAGCTGCGCTGTGAGCGGTGCAATTGGCACCACACGGTTGCGGGACATGAGCAACTTGCTCCACCTTGGGACAACGCAACCCTGGAACTGATGGCCGACAACCATCTTATGCATCAGCAGCCGGTCTGTCCGTTCGACGAGACGCCGGTTGTGTTTATCTCTATGCCCAATCCGCGCCGCAAGGCAAAATATCGAGTGGCCTGTTTTTATTGCGGCAGAGAGATTGTCATGGATTGGCCACCGTCCGAGAGTAAGCGGTAGCGATTCAGAGGGCCGGTGAGGGCAAGCAGGCAGGGGCGCTAGCCCGGATTATTCATGAATGCCGTCGCGAGGCGTTCGAGACGGAAGCCCGCCGAGGCTGCTCGCACGCAAGGCCGACGTAGGCGTATGTGAAGTCCGTCGAGGAGGCCGAACGAGAACAGTCTCGCCGGGCGAGAGAATCAGACGCCGGAGCAGGTTTTCATGGATAGTCCGAGCTACACGAAGTACCGGGCGGTGTCGAAGTGATATTCGGCATTGTCGACGAGTTGAAGAATACTGTGCATCTAATTTCCGGCCTCATCCTGAGCCGTGAGGTCGACTTCGTCTCCATCCTCAACGGGCGTGCCGGTCTCATCCGTAATGATTTTGACCAGCGGGCGTTCCGCATTGATTTTGTCCTGAGCCGGTTTGATCACGACGGCGAGGGGGCCTGAGTCGAGCCTGACGAGACTGCCGATCGGAACGATGCCCACACAGTTCACAAACAGTTTGAGTAGCACTGGATCAAACGACTGGCCGCTTTTCCCACACATGAATTTCAACACGTTCGCGGGCGACATCGGTTCCCGGCGGTACACCCGCGAGGACGTCATGGCATCGTAACAATCGGCGATGGTGATGATTCGACTGCCAACCGATTGCGTCCAGGGAACCTTGAGTTTGGGGTAGCCCGAGTAGTCGTAGTTCATATGGTGCTCGAATGAAGCCGCCGCCATCCGGGCCGGAATATTGTTAATGCCGCGTGCCTTCACAAGCGTAAAGACCCCTTCAATCGGGTGTGACCGCATGACGGCCCACTCTTCTTGTGTGAAGTCTCCGGGCTTGTTCAGCACGTCGAGGGAGATGGCACATTTCCCCACGTCATGGAACAGGGCCGACAACCCAAGATCAGCCAGTTCGACTTTGGGATACCCGGCCCGGTTTCCGAGTGCCATGGCGAGGAGCGAGACGTTTACTGAGTGATTGTGCGTGTATTGGTCGTGGCACCGCAGATTGGTCAGACCGAGCAGCGTCGACTCATCCTGTATCATTAGCTCGACGATATTCTGAATGGCGCGCTTCGCCTGCTTGAAGCTGACCGTGCCGCCGCCGCGCGTCTTCTTCACGAGGTCGCCGAGCGCCGCAGTTGCTTTGGCATAGCCACATTTGGCCAGGGCCTTCCGTTTCTCTTTCAGATCCGTCTGCCCATTCAGCGGGGCATGGGGATTTTCCCCCGCGGTGCCGGTAGTCAACGTCGCGTCACTGAGATGTTGCAGTTGGAGCGAGCGGGGCTCTTCCAGCTCGATGCCGTGGATGCCTGCGGCCTTCATGGCGTCTTGAAGATCCCCGAGGACATGTTTTTCCGGGTCCAGACTGACGAACAGATAGGCAAACTCACGAAAATCTTTCGACGCGGCCGTCGCTGTGAACGAGATCCCGCCGATCTTCCACTTGTTCAAAGCTTCAATAATGCTCGCAAAGACCGCCATCTGTTGGGAGCTCATCTTGAGGTGGCTGTCTCCCATGAACAGAAAGTCGTTTTGCAGTCGCAGGACGATCGGATGATCCGCGGCCAGGGTTTTCACCAGCGTCATCATGGACTCCACGGGGTTGTCGAGAGCCGCGTTCGTGCGTCCGTGGATGCGTGAGGTCTTGATCAGGACGTTCAGCTGGGTCACGAGCTGAATCCCCAGCATGGCTAGTTGCTGATCGAGGATGTCACCGGCATCGGATCCCTGCGCGATCTTATTCGCCAGGGACCGTTCATGGGTGAGAGTCGGATGGGCGTCGTTCGAGGCCGGGACCGGGTTGGCGGGGGAGGGGGTATCGGTCACTGGTTGTCTCCTCGCAATCAGGAATTGGCGGCTGGAGGAAGAGATTGCCGTTGTTGACGGTTGGCGGCGGAGAGCGCTGCGCTGCAGGCCTGGCGGACTGCGGCACCGCCCTTCTTCTCTCCGATCTCGAGTGCGGCCATGGCTGCGGGTGTCGCCAGCTTGCCGAGGATGTCCGCCGCCAGTATGGCGAGTTCTTCCTTCTTCTTCCGGTTGGTCCAGGACCATTCTGTCAACAGGCCCTGCCAATAGGGCACGGCCTCATCGGCGGCGGTCTGTTTGATGGCGACAAAGATCGCGCGTTTTTCGGCGGGCGATCGATCATGAAATTCATCAACGATGATGAACGGGGCCCAGGCAGAGAAGCCGATACTGTACTGTCCGGTGGAGAGTACCTTCATGGCCGTGAGGCGAACGGTCTCGTTGCTGTCGCTGAGGAGGCCGATCAATTTCGTGCCGTTCCCGGACGGCCGGATAGCGGCCAGGATTCGAAGGGCTTCGCGTCGGACGGTGGGTTCCGGGTGCCGAAGGGTCTTTTCGACAGGGTCTGCAAAGCGGGCGTCGCCCCATCGGGAAATGAGTGTCAACAGATTTCTCACGTAGGTCGGCCGCTTGTCGGTCAATCCGCGTACGATCGCCTCGGAATGGTCACGCGCGAGCGTGTGCAGGGTGTCCATGACCAGGGCTTGATGCGAGGGCCCGTCCAAACCGGCAAGCAGTGAACAGAGTCCGGGGATGGCATCCTGTTTCATCATGAGCAGGAGGGTGGGCAACCCGTCTGTTTTTGCGTGCGGGGTGCGATTGAGGTGCACGCCGATCGCTTTCAGTCGCTCGGGGCGGCTCAGTCCATCGAGCAAGCCTGCGAGCTGTTGTTGATGAGCCTCCGAAAGATCGGGGCGGACCGACTCGGCATCCTGCAACAGGGTCAAGACGGTTTCGAGCTGTATCCACTGTCCGCTGCGAATCACCACGTCCAGCACGTGATCCCAGACCTGGAATAATTTCGTCAGCAACGCAGGAGAGGGTTCAGATGCCAGCACTGCCGTGAGGATGTCGCAAATATATGCCGTGGCATCGCGCTCGGTTTCGCGTTGGATCTCTTGGGTCAAGACGGCATGCTCTTCCTGAGAGACGTCATACCCGACGACGTTGGCCTGGAAGCGACGATTTCTGTTTGCGCCGCCGCTGTCTCCGCCGGCGCGCTGGCCGGCTGCCTCCGGCGTGGTTTCTTTTTCGGCCGCCGCCGCGCGCTCGCGGTCGAGGAGCTCTCGCAGCGACGTCACCGACATGCTCATATAGCCCTGTGTCTGCAGTTCAAGCTCGTCCAGTCCGAATCCGGACGACCGAACCAGTTCCTCTGCGGTGACGAGGGTGATGGTCTCGAGATTTTTGGCCCAGAGGCGCGTCACGATATCGTCGTCGTCTTCTTCTTCGAGGTCGACCGGCTCTTCGGTTGATCCGGCCTCACCGGAGGGCGTCCCCCACAGCGCATCCAGGAAAAAAGCCAGATCGTCCTGTGTGAGCCCTTGATGGAAACTCAACTCTCGAATCCCGTCCGAGTACATCTTGAAGGCGAAGCTGTCTCCGGTCGCATCCCGCTCCGGTTGATAGACGACTTCGTTTCTGAACAGCAGTTGATTGCGTTGGACTAAGAGGGCGAGATGAGGGTGAACGGTGAGGTGCTTTGAGAGGTCGTCGTAAAACTGCTGGAAGAATCGCTGGGCAACGGGGTTCTTGGTGCCGTAGGTGCGCGCCGATTTCGCAGCCTTATCGAGCAGTTTGAGCAACTGCTTGACCGCGGCTACTGCCGGGTCGGCCCCTGTCTTGACAAAGGACGTAAGCGGAGCGCCCTCTTCGAGCGGTGCTGGAGATTCCATATGTGTTCAGTCGTACCGTGAGGCCCCTCCTTCGTCAAGAAAATTGCCGCTCTGTGCAGCGTCTTGACGGTCTCCGCCTTGTCGGGGCGCTCTGATTTATGGCGGGACATCGGCATTGCGTCGTCGGGTGCGGGACAGTAGAATCCGTCACTGATGTCCTCGAACCAACCGCCGCGCATTCTTTGCTTCGGTGATAGCCTCACGGCAGGCTATCGAATTCCCACTCCGACAGACCCGCAGACAGGGGAGACTCCCTATGGGCATGTCTTGCAGGAATACCTTGGAAAACAAGGCCACGTGGAGATCAGCTGGGTCTGCGGCGAAGTCACGGGCGAGATGGTGCTGCGATTTCGTGCTGCGGTGCTGGAGCGACGTCCTCAGACGGTGATTATTCTTGGGGGGACGAATGATTTGGGCTGGAATGCTGCTCCGGCGGAGATTATGCGAAACCTCCTCAAGATGTATGAATTGGCGAGGGCGGCCTCTATCATTCCGGTTCCGGTGACGGTACCCTCGATTCGTGTCGAGGTGGGCACGGATCATCCCGATGGCGCTTCCTGGCTGGCCGGACATCTTCAACGGCGGCAGCAATTGAATCGGTTGATCGCGGACTATGCGGAGAGTAAGCGCGTGCCCTATTTCGATCTGTTCAGCGCGACGGCCGAATCGGAATCCCTCATGCTCGCCGAACCGTACTCAAACGACGGCCTTCATCTCTCGGTCGTCGGCTATCGACTGTTCGGCCGGCTCCTCTACGAACAGCTGTTTGCTCCCGCAGCAGCCGGTTCCTCCGCGACATCCGCCAGGCCGGCCGGCGCATGATCCCTGAGGTGACCGATCGAGACTTTTCGCGCGAAGTGGAACAGGCGTCGCTCCCGGTGCTCGTCGAGTTCTGGCATCCGGGTTGTGGCCACTGTCTGGCGCTCCTGAAGCAGCTGGAGCAGTTGCAGGAGGACACAGCCTCAGTGGTGAAGATTGTGAAGATGAATGTGCAGGAGAATTATCAGATTCCCGCGGAGCTGGACATCAGCTCATTGCCGGCACTCGCGCTGTTCGAACGGGGCGAGTTCGTGCGGTTTATCGGAGGCATCGGCAGGAAAGACGAGATCCAGAGACAACTTGGCCTGACTTAAAGGATGCGCCAGGCGCGTCCGTCGTTCCGGATCATCCGTTCAGCCTCGACGGGTCCCCACGTTCCCGCTGTGTATTCGGGCAACCAACGCAATCTTTGCTGCGCCCACCCATCCAGAATTTTCGTCACCCAGTCCCATGAGGCTTCCACGGCATCGCGGCGCATGAATCGTGAGGCGTCGCCGGCCATGACATCGAGCAGGAGGCGTTCATAGGCTTCCGGAGACGGGCATCCGAACACGTCGCTGTACTGGAAGTCCATCTCTACCGGATGCGTCTGTGCGCGCGTGCCGGGGACGCGGGAGATGATGCGCAGGGAGAGGCCTTCATCCGGCTGGATGCGCAGGGTCAGGACGTTTGCCGGTTGAGGGTTCGCAGGGTTCGCGTTGAAGAGAATTTGCGGAATATCTTTGAATTGCACGGCGACTTCGCTCGCGCGTTTCGGCAAGGCTTTTCCCGTCCGCAGATAAAACGGCACGCCGGACCAGCGCCAGTTTTCCACGAACGCTTTGACCGCCACATACGTCTCGGTGATGGAGTTCGGATTGACGCCCTTCTCTCGGCGGTAGCCCGGCACCGGCTGGTTGTGAGCCGTTCCTTCTGCATACTGTGCCCGAACCGTGTACTGCTCCACATCTTTGCCGGTGATCGGCCTGAGGCAGCGCAGCACTTCCATCTTGGCATTGCGCACGACGTTGGGATCCAGCGAGTAGGGTGGCTCCATCGCAACGAGGCAGAGCAGCTGCAGGAGATGGTTTTGAATCATGTCCCGCAGGGCGCCGGCCTCTTCATAATAACTGGACCTGGTCCTGACGCCTTCCGCTTCGCTGACTGTAATTTGGACATGGTCGATATATTGGTGGTTCCAGATCGGCTCGAAGATGCTGTTGGCAAACCGAACCACCATGAGATTCTGGACGGTCTCTTTGCCCAGATAATGGTCGATGCGGAAAATCTGCGACTCGTCGAAGACCCTGCCGGTCACTTCGTTGATCTGTTGCGCGGAAGCGAGGTCGCGACCGACGGGCTTCTCAACGATGATGCGCGAGTACGGCGACGCGCCGGCGGGCGGGGTCGCCAGACCGGACTGCGCCAAGCCCTCGGACACCGAGGCAAACGAACTCGGGGGAATGCTCAGGTAAAAAATCCGGTTGCCGGGCAATTGCATCGCCTGCTCGATTTGCTCGGCTTTGGCACGGAGCGCGTGGTAGGTCTGCGCATCTTCGTTTTCGCCCTGGATGTAAAACAGGTGGCGCTCGAACGCCTGCCACCGGTCATCGACCAGGGCTTGCCGTGAATGGGCGATGACGCCTTCCCGAACCAAATCGCGAAACTCCTCGTCGCTCATCGGTTTGCGCCCCAGTCCGATCACTGCGTATTTGTCCGGCAGCAAACCATCGAGGAGCAGATTGTAGACCGCCGGGATGAGCCGTCGTCGGGCCAGGTCTCCGGAGCCGCCGAAAATGACGAGAGTGCACGCTTCAATGGGGGTGATGGCTTCAGGGAGGGGCTTGATGTCCACGGGAGTCGGTGGTGAAGACATGGTGCGGTGGTCCGGTGGGTTAAGGCCTCAGCGGCGGACGCTGTGCCCGCCGAAGGCGTTGCGCAAAGCCGCCAGCATTTTCTCCGCGAAGGACTCGTCCTGTCTCGACCGGAACCTGGTGAACAGCGCGGACGTGAGGGTCGGGACCGGCACATCCTTATCGATCGCATCCTGAATCATCCATCGCCCCTCGCCGGAATCCTGGACGTATCCTTTGAGTTTTTCGAGCTTCGGATCCTGCTTCAAGGCGAGGACGGCCAGTTCCAACAGCCAGGATCGCACCACGCTGCCGTGCATCCACACATCGGCAATTTTGCCCAGGTCGAGGCGGTACTCACTTTTCGCCATCAGTTCGAAGCCTTCGGCGTAGCCCTGCATCATGCTGTATTCGATCCCGTTGTGCACCATTTTAACGTAGTGGCCTGCGCCGTGTGTTCCCATGTGTGCCCAGCCCTGTTCAGGCGCCAATGTCTGGAAGATTGGTGTCAATCGTTGAACCGGTTCGTTGTCGCCGCCGATCATGAGGCAATAGCCGACCGTCAGCCCCCAAATTCCGCCGCTGGTGCCGACATCGATATAGTGGATGCCCTTCGTTTTCAGCTCGGCGGCGCGCCGGGTATCGTCGTGGAAACGGGTGTTGCCTCCATCGATGATGGTATCGCCCGGTTGGAGCAGGGCGGCGACGGCTTGAATCGTCTCCTCGGTGGGAGCCCCCGACGGAACCATAATCCAGACGGCGCGAGGGGCGGCCAGTTTCGAGACGAGGTCGCTGAGTGACGCGGCGCCGACACAACCTTTCCCCTCCGCCTGTTTCACGATGTCCGGCGCGCGATCGTATGCCACGACACGATGCCGTCCTTGCTGCAGACGCGTGACCATGTTCATTCCCATCTTGCCGAGTCCGACAAATCCGAGTTCCATAGGTCATCCTCTCTGGTGATCGTCGGTCCGTGAGGACCGGTGCTCAAGTGGTCTACTGCCGTCTGTGCCCGGTGGGCTGCCGATGAGCGGCATGCCCGGACGTCGATGCAAGCCGACGGCCCATTCGAGCCATGCGACGGATCCGCTCAGTCCACGCGAGGTGGAAGGGGGATATCGCGAAACAGGAGGTCGGCAAAGCGCCGGCCGAATGTCAATCGGTCATGCAGTGTGGCGGCGCTCAGGAACAGGCTCGCCAGCTCGCCGAGTGCCGGGTCGCGTGAGGCCAGGAACCGGAGGGTATCGACCGGTGCCGTGAACCAGAGGCCTCGGGTTCGAAAAAAGGCCGTGACGCAGTCTTCGAAGAACAGTTGCAGGAGATATTGCGCCGTGTTGGGCTTATCGCGCAGGTCCTCGACTTTGCCGAGCGAATGCAGACATTCCGCCTTGAGACGGATGCGTTCATGAATGCTGGCTGTCGGGGGGCCCTGGCGGAACCGTTGTGCGGCTTTGGCGATCAGTTGGGCCGCGACGTCGTCGTGGTCGAACAGGATGCGTCCTTTGCGGAGCAATCGCGCCAGACGGGGAGAATAGGCCAGATCCTCGGCGACGGTCTTGTGCTCGCCATAGCGGATGTCCACCAGCCGGTCGCCCACACGAATCATCTCCTGTCCGTCCGCCGGACCTTTGACCAGAGCGATCAGGTCGATATCGCTATGCGCGGTGACCGCCCGTCGGGCACCGGATCCGACGAGAATAATGCCTACCAGGTCGCCGCCACGTTTGGCGCGGACATATTTCACGGCGCCGGCGAGGGCATCCTCGTAACCGGGTGGCGCCACCGCCGGGGGCATTTCGGGCGGTTCGGGAACATCTAATAACTCAGCCTGCAACTCCTCTGAGGAAGGGAGCGCCGGGGTCGACTGAGTGGCGGAGGTTGCGAGTTGTGGTTCCATGTCTATCCTTCAGCGTGTCAGCTGGACTGCGCACGTTGTATCTGTTGTTCGAGGGTGCCGAGCCAGGCATCGAACGGCTGGTCGGCATCGACGATGATTTCAAGTTTTCCGTTCTGAAGTTTACGGACCCGGCCCGGGGATTCCGGTGAGAGGGGAATTTCCACCCACTCGCGATTGAGACCCAAGCCGTCCGTCACATCCAGAATCCGGCTGATCAGTTGAAACGAGACGACTTCGAGCGGCACGCATCCCCCTTTGGAGCATTTACGGTCGAGGCATTTTATGAGGGGGGAGGCGGACTGTCAATGTGAGGATGGGCTAGCGATCGAGTACACGCGCGATTCTGTCGGCGGCTTGCTCGATCGCTTCGGCCGAGACGTCGAGATGCGTGACG
>JACOEF010000394.1 GCA_024998705.1 Nitrospira sp. | reverse complement strand
CTTAGCAGATTCAACCGTATTGTCGAGCAACATCGCAATCGTCATCGGCCCGACGCCGCCGGGAACCGGGCTGATCCACCCGGCCTTCTGGCTGACCGACTCGAAATCGACATCCCCCACTACCTTGCCGTCCGGCAGGCGGTTCGTCCCGACATCGATCACAACCGCGCCGTCGCGCACCATATCGGCCGTCACAAATCTGGCTTTGCCGATCGCCACCAGCAGCAAGTCCGCCTCACGACAAACGGCCGGAAGATCTTTTGTCTTGGAGTGGCAAATCGTGACCGTGGCATTGCGGTGGAGCAACATGAGTGCGAGCGGTTTGCCGACGATGTTGCTGCGGCCGAGCACCACCGCCCGCTTGCCCTCGATCGACACGCCGGTCGACTCGATCATCTTAATGACCCCCTTCGGCGTGCAGGCCTCAAAAATGGGACTCCCCTCGACGAGGCGGCCGAAGTTATAGGGGTGAAACCCGTCGGCATCCTTTTGGGCGGACACCGCGTCAAGCACGACCTTACTGTCGATATGTTTGGGGAGCGGCAGCTGCACCAGAATGCCGTGGATCTTCGGATCGGCATTCTTCTGAGCAATCAGCGCCAACAGCTCAGCCTGCGTCGTGCTGGCAGGCAACTTCGAGTCATCGATATAGATGCCCGCTGCGTCGCAGGCCTTCTGTTTGCTTTTGACATAGAGATGCGAGGCGGGATCGTCACCCACCAAGATCGTGGCCAATCCCGGCTTCAGCCCCGTTTTGGCCAATACCGCCGCGGACTCTTTCGCGAGTCCTTCACGAACCTGCTGTGCCAACGCCTTCCCATCGATGATACGAGCTGCCACGATATCCTCCCTGGCCTGAATAGAAGCGAAAAGTGTCGGCACCATAGCAGGCAATTTTTCAACAAGTCAACGACGGAGGAGCTGGTGAGGCCTTGCGCCGGGTTACGTGCGAAACGCGAGATCCGGCAGGGCGTAGCTCGTCGTCATCATTCTGCCGGCCGACCTGTCTTTTTGCGTGATTCGGCGGCTTCCTTGACAGTCTCGGAGGCCCTTGGCTACGATGCACCAGCAGAACCTTCTGTGCGATACCTTCATTGATGATTTCCACAACCATCTGTCACAACCGGTTCCATCGACCCGGGCCCCGCCGTCGTTTCGGTCCGGCGCTGGCGCTGGCTATGGGGATGCTTCTCAATAGTGCGGGGGCCTGGGCGCTCCAAGTCAGCGGGCTGGAATCCCCCCATAGTTTCCTCGCCGATCCCGCGACGAGGTCCTATTTCATTTCGAACATCAACGGCGAAGCCGACGCTCGCGATAACAATGGCTTCATCACCAAACTGAGCGACGACGGCCGGATCACCGCGTTCAAATTCATTGAGGGCGGCCGCGAAAATGTCACGCTCCATGCCCCAAAAGGCATGGTCGTGGTTGATGACATCCTCTATGTCACCGACCTGGATACCCTGCGCGCCTTCGACAAGACCACGGGAAGCCCCCTCGCCACCCTGGCGCTCCCACGCCCCACGGCCGGCGCGGCCACCCAGTCGCTCACGGATGTGGCGTCCGACGGTCACGGGCATCTGTACCTCGCCGACCAAGGCGGCAATGCGATCTACCGCGTGGACCTGGCGCCAGCATTGACCTTGTCCCTGTATCTCTCCGGTGCACATCTCGCCGGACCTTCAGGCGTGGCCGTGCACCCCAAGACAGGGCATCTTGTTGTCGTCAGTTATGATTCCGGAAAGATTTTCGACATCACTCAGGAAGGAACCCTCACGGAACTGGCCTCGAACGGGTTTTTCACCGGGCGATTCCAAAATCTCAGCGGTGTGGATTTCGACCGGTGGGGCAGCATGTATGTCTCGGATGGAACAAAGGGCAAGATCTGGCGCATGCTTCCGAACGGAAAGTTTCAGGTGATCGCGGAGTATCTGCCAGGTCCCTCCGATGTGGGCATCGACCGGGTGAACCACCTCATTCTTGTCCCCTACCAAGACTCCAATGCTGCCGAGGTCAATGGCCTCGAATCGCCGACGGCCGCCTCAGGCGATCGAGCCAAACGCACACTGGCGGACTATGGGTTCGTCGAACCAAAGAAATCCGACAAGGAAGGACCTCCTCGCAAATGAGCCAATGTGTCTACTGCAAGCAGCGCCAGGGTAAACGTTCCTGTCCGGCCCTCACCGGATTGATCTGCAGCCAGTGTTGCGGAGAACACCGCCTGACACGGATCGCCTGTCCTCCCGACTGCGGCTACCTCGATATCGGAAGCGACTACCAGCAGAAGCGGCTGGGCGAGCAGTTCGCCCCGGTCCGACGGGAGCTGTACCGGCAATTGAGTGTCACGGGAGGCGAGAAAGCGGCCGCGCTGTTCAACCTCATTGAGGTGGTGACCTTCGGCTACTTCCATGACCGGCGAGACGGCCAAGATGCCGAAGTGTTTGCCGCCATCCAAGCCCTGCGCCGGACCTTGAGCCCCCTCCATGTGCCGTCCGCCCCCATGCCAGTGTTTGCGGAACGTCTCAAGAAGGAATATGACACGTTTGTCAAACAACAACCCCAGCAAGTCACTGATCCAGGCTCAGCCCCGGAAATACTCGACCGCGCGGTCGCAATCCTGACGGAATTTTCCGGCCAGGACTTCCAATCACGCCGCTTCCTGAACGGCATGATCGGCTATGTGAAGGCATTCCACCCCGAGATTGCGGAACACCTGACTAAGCAACACGACGCCAGCCGCATTGTGCTCCCGGGACAACTCACCCCGCCCCCTCAAGAGCCGACTCATGTCCACGGTCCCGAGTGCCACCATCACCATCACTAAATACACACTTCCTAGGCATATACCTACGACTGCGCTGTCATGCGTGTAAGTGCTTCTTCCCGTTAAAGTCAGCCTCTCACTGACACACATTCTCTCTTTAGTTTCGGCCGTTTTCTACCGATACAGGTGTGCCGAGACCTATGGCTACGTAGGGGGAATGCCTCCAGGACTGACGCCTAACAACATGAACTATCAGGATATTTCAGCATGAATATCTTGCCAGGCCTGCCAAAGATCGACGCACTGGCCGAGCGTCTGACCGCAACGCCACGCAGCGATATACAACGCCAGCATGTCGACACCACGCACACCTCAGAATCCAACCTGCGGCACATCATCAACAACATTCTAGATGTCGCCAACATTGGCGCAGGCCGACTGCTGTTGGAATACATCGCCTTCGGTCCTCGCCAGGTGGTTGGAATGATGGGCGGACAACGGAGGCATCGCAGTGCCCGAGGAGAAGACACAACCAGGTTGTTTACGACCCCGAGCGACTGCCCCGCACACCTGGGAGAATCGCAGGGACGTGCCACATCGAGAGT
>JACOEF010000660.1 GCA_024998705.1 Nitrospira sp. | reverse complement strand
GGACTTTCGGCGAAGAACGCGATTCTGATCGTGGAATTCGCGAACAAACGATACGAAGAAGGCCATCCGTTACTGGAGTCGACGATGGAGGCGGCGAAGCTTCGGTTTCGGCCGATCGTCATGACATCGATGGCCTTCATTCTCGGTGTGGTACCGCTGGTTATTGCCACCGGCGCCGGCGCCGCCAGCCGAAATTCCATCGGTACCGGGGTGTTCGGAGGGATGTTGGCAGCGACCTTTCTGGCCATCTTTTTCGTGCCGCTATTCTTTGTGCTGATCCGCTCGTTGAGTCGCCGCGTGAAAAAGCAGACTCCTCCGGGACAGGATCCGCCAAGTGATCCCGAAAAGGAGCGAGACTATCAACATGCGTAGACTAGCCCTGGTTCTTTCCGCAATTTTTCTGGCGTCCTGCGCCGTCGGCCCTGACTTCACCAAGCCGGATGCGACCACCCCGGATGCCTTCCGTATGGCTGAGCCCGGTAGCGATGCGGCATCAATCGCGAATACTCCCTGGTGGGAGTTGCTCAAGGATCAGGAGCTGCAAAAGCTGATTCGTACGGCCTTGGAAGAAAACAAAGACCTGAAGCGCGCGGCGGCGGCGGTGGAGGAGTTCCAATCTCGACTGTTTATCGCTAACACTGATTTCGCTCCACAGATGAGCGTGACGACCAATGCGCCGCTGTTCGGTCGAACAACCAATTTCTTGTTTCCCGGGTTCCCCAACCCTTTCAACTATTACCTGCAAGGCAACTTATCCTGGGAGCTCGACATCTGGGGGCGGATTCGTCGATCCAATGAGGCTGCGCGAGGGGATCTTCTGTCGCGCGAGGAGAATCGGCGTGCCATTGTCCTGCAGTTGGTAAGTGGCGTCGCGGAGGCCTACTTCGAGTTGTTGCAGTTCGATATGCAGCTCGACATTGCGCGGCGAACACTCAAGTCCTGGGAGGAGTCCGTCAGGATCGCTCAGGCGCGATTGCGGCAGGGAATGATTTCCAAGCTCGATGCCGATCAATTCGAGGCTCAGCGGGCTAACGCTGCCGCTAAGGCGGCGGAGGTCGAACGTCAGAAAGTACAGAAGGAAAATCAACTCAGTGTGCTGCTGGGCCGGAATCCGGGCCGGATTGCCCGTGGGCATTCCTTGACGGAGCAGGTGATGCCGCCGGATGTGCCTCCCGGCCTTCCCTCTGAATTGTTGCAGCGGCGTCCGGATATTCTGCAGGCGGAACAGGATCTTGCCGCCGCTACGGCTCGCATCGGGATGGCTAAAGCTGATCGCTTTCCGAAAGTGAGTATCACCGGTATCCTAGGTGTGGCGAGTCCGCATTTGTCACGGCTTGTGGCCAACGAAACGGCATTCGGCGTGGCAGGGTTTGGCTTGACCGGACCGTTGCTGAACGCGCAGATTCTTGGATTCCAGCAGGAGGCTGCTGAGGCGCAAGCCCGCCAGGCTGTGGCTCAGTATGAGCAATCTGTGCTGGTTGCGTTTAGAGAGGTGGAAGATTCGCTCGTGGCAGTCAAGACCGTTCGTGAACAGCGTGCAGCACAGTTGCAGCAGGTGGACGCATTGCGGTCAGCGCTGAGTCTCGCCAACCTTCGCTACAAGGGTGGGCTGGCAAACTACCTGGATGTGTTGATTGCGCAGCGCGATCTGTTTGATGCCGAGCTAGCACTCATGGGTACGCATCGGCTGCACCTGGTGTCGATTGTGCAATTGTACAAGG
>JACOEF010000019.1 GCA_024998705.1 Nitrospira sp. | reverse complement strand
GAGTCCAGCTCACGTCAGGCCCGCTTTCCAGCCGACACCAGTCCAACTCCGGGTGACTTGCTGTTTGAAAAGCCAAAACCCGCTATGATACAGTCCTGCTATTTCAGTTGCCTCGCAGATTGCCTCTCTGGTCCCATCGTCTAGCTTGGCCTAGGACGGAGCCCTCTCAAGGCTCAGACACGGGTTCAAATCCCGTTGGGACCACCAACCTTTTCACACACTTAGCACCAACCGTGGTCGGTCACACCCGGCCATTGTGCTAAATTTGTGATAGTCGTCCTTAAACACCTGCACCGCGTCCCGCAAATTCTCCGGCGCCAGATGCGCATAGCGCTGGGTCATCCGCCCATCGCGATGCCCGAGCAACCGTTGCGCCCGATAGAGATCCGTACGCTCCCCCTTAGATCGAGACAGTCCACGGGACAACATTCTGGCAGAATCGTCACCCTAGCCAGGAGGGGCCCATGCACCAGTCAAAGTTCACCGACAGGCAGATGGTGTCGATCCTCAAAGAAGCCGATGCCGGCCGCCCGGTCAATGAGTGGCGGCGGCAACACGGCATTAGTTCCGCGACCTATGGCAAGTGGAAAGCCGAGTAAGATGGGCTCAAGGCCTCGGAGGTGAAGCGACTGAAGGAGTTGGCGCACGAGAACGGTCTTCTCAAACGGATGTATGCCGACCTATCTCTGGAATATGCAGCCTTGATTGAGCGGGATATCCGGACGGTATCGAACCGACGTACTTACTGCGCATGGGGTTCAGTTGTTGGATCAGGTGCGAGTGGGCGGTGCCGAAGGGTGGTAGCATTATAACGAGGCGCGGCCTTCTGACGCGTTGTCAGGCCTCCCGTTTACCACGTATCAGGCCCAAGTGGGGGTCAGAAGTTCTCCCATGAAAAGGCACTAAGCATCTTCCCTGCCTCTACCAAGCCCTGGCGAGATATCGGCTAATGGGACAGGAATACAGAACTCTCCTTCGCGAGGGAGTTGTTGCGTCCATGAGTGCTCTCCTCCCTCGGCCGATTTTGCTATTGTTCTCCAGAAATGTTGCCGAGCGATTTGCCAACTGATCATTTTTAACTTCGCCTTGCTGCACTCGCGCAGATCAATCTCACCGCATAACAGGTCAATCGCCCCTCTTCTGTCAAATGATTCTAGGGCAGTATAAGTGGCGCCGTGGGCTGTCATCTTTAGCAGGCGGCAGTGTGCAATCGCATATTTCTGAAACAATTGTTCGAGGGTGATGGTGTTCACTAACACACTGCGTAGCACGCGGTGGGGCGGGATCATGAGAGCGTCCGTGGTGGCCCAGGCACTGTCACGCGCACTGGTGTACAGCGTGCGCGGGAGACCGTCTGTCGATATGGCCACCTGGAGCGCAATCACATTTTTTACGTTATTCCGGACGATGTTTTGCTGTAAGGAGGCATAATTCAGGGGATCCGGTTCGAGTGCATAGATCGTTAGGAATGGGAATTTTTTGGCCAGGGCGATCGACAGAACGCCGACATGTGCGCCAACGTCGATCACCGTATCTCCCTTCCGGAAGGACGCCACCCTCGTCAGATAATAGTCATGCTCCATCCTCCACACGGCATCTGCCATACCAACCCGATACGAAGGGTAGGATAGAAAAACTGGTTCTTGGCCAAATCTGCACACCTCGGTCAAGGGATCCTTCTCTGGAGAGGTGGCTTCTCGTATGCTGATCAGGTGGTCAACTTTTCCTTCCAATGCCTGTAGCTTTGATTCGAGATGCCCTAGGTTCAATGCTCGGCTAATGAGAGAGCGACCGTACACAATCGTGTGATGCTGAAGACTTTTCGCAGCGCGTTTGATGCAACACTTGAGCACGCCAGGCCCGGGATGGTTGACGTATACGTCTAACAGTGGATGCACCGGCCAGTGATGCTGCGAGACGCTTTGATATCCCTTGAGGCTGTTTCGGCGCATACAAAAGATGATGAGCCGTTCATGAGGGTTGGTATGATGGACCGCTTCCTTAAAGCCTCCTTCCGGAATTTTATTGAAGGCCTCCGCAACTTTTGCCATAAACTCTCGCCGGTCTGCCGGCTGGACTCTGTCTTTGAGCATCCAATCAAATTGCCGTAGCTGCACCCTAATCAGCATCGCCCACACGTCGTCGGACACCTGCCAGGTAGTGAGATTGCCATGGATCTTGCTAAAGACCTCGAACACCTCGAAGACTTTTCGATTGGTTCTTCCGGAAATTTGTCCAGGGCGATTTTGCCGATAAAATAAAAAGGCTTGGTCTATGAGGGAGATCCGCTTGGCCTTTAACATGACCCAGAAATGAAAGCAGACGTCCTCATAAGAATTCATTCCCTCTTCGAAACGCATGCCGTGCTCCTGAAGGAAGGAGCGCTTATAGAGCTTGGTCCAGGCAACGGGCTCTAACAGAAGGCCGCGAGGTTCATTGGTGATCTCAAAGGGCCGCTTTCTCAGCCTGGGGTCTAATGATTGCCGGATGTGTTTATCAAAATGGTCTCCAAACGTTTTGGTCGTTTCGTATAGAACCGTAGCATCGGCGACCAACACATCGAGGTCATCGGCCAGTGCTCTATTGTAGAGGACTTCGCACATTCGGATGTCTGCCCAATCGTCACCGTCGGTGAACGCAATGTACTGACCTCTGGCATGGGTGAGGCCAATGTTACGAACGCTGGCCAGACCCTTGTTGGTCTCGCAATCAAAGACCCGCACGCAGGGGTACTTCATCGCATATTGGTGGGCGATTTTCCCGCTATTGTCCGTTGAGGCATCATTGATGACTAAGACTTCTATGTTGGTGAGCGTCTGGTGCACGAGAGAGTCTAAGCAGTGACTGAGATAGGTCTCCACATGGTACGCTGCGACAATGACGGACACGAATGGCATAGAGTGCATGGCGTCTGCCGGACATGGTGAGCTCATGGCGGAGGCGGACGAGGCAGACGGTACCTCTGTGATGCAGTCGCGAGCCACGAGATCTCGACTCACCTGAAGTTCAGCCCTGCCACTGTGTCGTTCGGTGGAGCCAATGGCAGACGTCAAGATGTGTGCTAAACGATCTCCGAAGGTCTCTCTGCTGTACCATTCCTGCGCGAGGCGTGCACTGCCGGCACGTAATAAATTTTGAAAATCTCGTGAACCACTGATGAGTTCGATCGCCTCCGCGAGCGCGTCGGGGTCTTTGGGACGAGCGAGGTACACGTTCCGTCCATGCTCCAGGGCCTCATCTCGTTCGCCCGGGATCTCGGTCGCGATGATAGGCGTGCTGTGAGTGGTGGCTGCGGCCAGAGAGCTGTTATTGAGGGTGACGCCGTAGTCAAACGGCAGTACGCAGGCATCACTGCCGCGCAAATAGAGGGAGCCTTCGTCGCTATCCCAAGTGAAGTTTCCGGTCCACGTGACCTTCTCCGTAATCCCAAACGTTTCCGGGAGTTTTTGCACCATGTCATGGTACCGCTTGCACTCAGCGGCGCGAGTGGGTATCTCGAGGTAGCCCCCCACGAGAACTAGCCGCATGTTCGGCATCCGAGTACACACCATCCGAAACGCCTCGAGGAGAGTCTCTATCCCTTTGCCGGGGTAAATGTAGCCCCAATATGTTAAGACGAAGTCGTCCGCCTTGGCTCCGATAGCGTGACGCGCCCTCTGCCGAGCTTTCTCCGGTGAATCGGAGCAGAATCGAATGAGTGGAGGCGGAGGGAGAAGGGCGATCTTTTCACAAACGCCCGGTAGCTGACGGTTGAGGCGGTCTCGGTGAGGGCCGCTCAGCGCGATGATGCGGGCACTGTCTCGGAGGAGCGTTCCAAAGCGCCAAGGGCTGTCCCTGGCACCTGCCCACAGACCCATGATCTTTCGTGGAATGCGCGACGAGAGGGATCGCGTGAGCGGGTCGTCATCGATCGCCTCAAACTGGGTCACCACCGGGACACCTGGGAGCGCGGATTTGCAGATAGAGGGCAGGAATGTGATCATAGGATGGTGGTTATAAATCCATCCGATGTAAATCAACAGCACGACATCAGGTTGGCACTGTTTCAATTCGCGGACAAGGTTTGGAAGGCTAGACCACGCCCATTCATCAATGATGGGATGGACGACAATATTAGGCAGCGTCCCGGCGATGCTCCCTTTTTTGCATACCACATGCACGATATGGCCGCTTTGCGCTAAGCATTCACTCATGTGAAGCGCGTGATTCGCTTCGGGCGCTGGATCAGGCGGATACGTTGAGATGATGAGTACATTCATATCCTATTCCTCTCTCACGACTTAGGCGCCCATCGCATCACGACGCACCGAGTTTGACCTGACATCAAGAAGGGCCTGGTTTTTAAGACCAACACGAACATCCAGGAAGAGCATGCCTTGCGCATAAACGCCTGGCCCGGATGTTCTCGCGCCCGTTATGTGTAAGGGATACATCTGCCAGTGGCGATCGTACAGGTAACTCCAATCAAGCGGATAAATGCCGAGGTTCAGGAAATACCGTCCCGGGACGAGGGGGAGTGAGGTGAGATCCAAGCGCAGGGTGTGCTTGTCCTGGAGCGCGCCATCAAGGGTTATCAGGGAAGGAATTGCAACCTCCCAACACTTGACATGGGACTCGTTGAATATGCCAACGGTACAGGCCATGTCCAAAATATGGTTACCTCGTTGAAGGTCCACCTCTACTACGAGCGGGCTTCCGGTCTCCACCGACTCGGTTAATTGTCCTTTTTCATCATAGACGCGTACGGCAGAGATACTGCATTCCTGTGTTCCTTCTCGGCTCCCCTGCGTCGCGCGGAGTAGCGACGACGAGGAGGCGACGGAAACTTGCCCGGCGCGCCTGTCGGTTCGCTGCCGCATGAGGTCGTGATACGTGGCCAAGGCAGAATGTGGATCGCTCTGGATCATGACCCGTCCTTCGTCCAGGACCAGCCCTTCATCACACAACGCCTTGATCTGTTCGGCGTCGTGGGACGTCACAATTAAAGTCTTGCCCTCATTCCGGAATCGCGCGATGCGATCCATGCATTTCTTTTGAAATCGCTCGTCTCCACCCGCAAGCACTTCGTCCATCACTAACACCGACGGGTCAAACTCAACGGCGGCCGCGAAAGCCAGTCGCAGGTACATACCGTTCGAATAGGTCCGTACGGGTTGGTCGATGTAGTCTTCCATCTCGGCGAATTGCACGATGTTTCGTTCGCATTCAGGGAGGCCCTCAACGACGCCGTTCAGGATCGCCGCCGTTTCAATATTTTGCCGCCCCGTCAGGTCAGGATGAAAACCACCGCCTAATTCCAAAATGCCACCAACTTGTCCGTCGCTCACGATGCTTCCAGACGTTGGCGTTCCGAGCCCGCACAGGAGCCGCAACAGGGTGCTTTTCCCCGCCCCATTGTGGCCGATGATTCCAAGGACTTGACCATGCCGGACGGTAAAACTAATCTTCCGCAACGCCCAGAGAGTTTCCCGTCTGTGCCACTGCCCGGTCACCACCTGGTGCACCGTATCTCTGATGCTGGAGGGACGGTTTCTCTGGACGATAAAACGTTTCGAGACCTGTCTCACTGTGATCGCGTAAGGCGGCACCGTCACTCCT
>JACOEF010000659.1 GCA_024998705.1 Nitrospira sp. | reverse complement strand
CTCACATTCGCTTCGAAGCGGGCACCCCCGAAACGGTGTTGGCCAGACCGGATTTCAAGCCGTTCGATGTCGTGCTCTGTTCCGAAGTGATCGAACATGTTCCCCATCCACAGAAGCCCGGGTTCGTTGTTCAACTGGCACAGCTCCTCACGAGTGGCGGATATCTTATTCTGACGACTCCCCGCGGGGATGTGTGGGAAGAATGGAGGCGCATCGCTCCGCCGAATCAGCCGGTGGAGGATTGGGTCACGGAGCAGCAACTGGGGCAACTTCTGGCAGACGGCGGCTTTCACCATTTAGGGCTGGAACGCATTCCGATCTAAGTGCCTTCTCTCCGCTATTTCCCGGCGGCCACGGCCCATGATTATCGGACCAAGACACTCTTGCCGATCTATCAGATCTGGGCCTGCCGTCGTACGGCGGCCACAGGGACGCGACCGATGTCGTTCACACGAAGACCGATGGTATCGGTGATTGTGCCGACCTACAACCGGCCGGATCGGTTGCGCATGGCCTTACACAGTCTCAACTCCCAGCAGTACCAGGATTTCGAAGTGATTGTGGTCAATGACGGCACGACTCCGGTCGAATCCGTGCTCGCTGAGATGAACTGTGCTGGACGGATGACGCTCGTCAATCATGATCACAACCGAGGGTTGGCAGCCGCGCGGAACACCGGTCTTCGTCATGCTACCGGCACTTACGTCGCCTATCTCGATGACGACGACCGCTTCCTGCCCGATCACCTCGGCACCCTCGTGGCCTTTCTCGAACGCGGAACCCATCAGGTGGCCTATACCGATGCCTGGCGGGTCTCCGAGCAAGAAGCGAGAGCCGAGGTACACGAAGTGAGCCGTGATCGGCCCTACTCCTATGACTTCGATGCCCAGCGTCTGCTGGTGCAAAACTATATTCCGGTGCTCTGTCTGATGCACCGCCGATCCTGCCTCGATGAGGTGGGTATGTTCGACGAAAGCCTCTTCGTCCATGAAGACTGGGATCTCTG
>JACOEF010000169.1 GCA_024998705.1 Nitrospira sp. | reverse complement strand
GTGGTGATCGCTGCGGGTGGAACAGGCGGGCATCTGTATCCGGCCATTGCCGTTGCGCGTGAATTTTTGCGGCGCGATCCATCCACCCGGATTCTGTTTGTCGGCACGACGCGTGGAATCGAACGCAAAGTGCTGGCCCATGAAGGTTTTCCGTTGCAGTGCATCGATGCCAATCCTTTGATGGGCAAGAGTCCGCGTGAGATGGTGAAGGCCCTGGTCACCTTGCCGAAGAGTCTGTGGCAGTCGTTGGGCATCCTCAAGAAGCAGAGTGCCGATCTCGTGTTCGGCGTCGGGGGCTATACCAGTCCGGCGATGCTCCTGGCGGCCTTTCTGCGACGGATTCCCGGCGTGATTCTCGAGCCGAATGCCTATCCCGGCTTGGCGAACAAGGCGGTCGCGCCGTTCGTACAGCGGGTGTTTCTGGCCTTCGAGTCGACCGTGAAATTCTTCAGTCGATGCACAACCAGCGTGGTGGGGACACCGGTCCGACAGGCGTTTCTGGACTCGCTCGCTCCGGCGGCGAAGCGAGCGGAGGAACGTACCGATCGACATCTGCTGGTCTTCGGCGGCAGTCAAGGCGCGAAGGCCATCAATTCGGCGATGATCGAGGCCTTGCCGTGGCTTGTTTCTATGAAGGGCCAGCTCACCATCACCCATCAAACGGGCGAGGCGGATCATGCTCGGGTCGTGGCTGCGTATGAACAAGCGGGCATGCCTGCGCAGGTCGTGCCGTTTCTTTATGACATGCCCACGGTGCTGCGAGGCGCCGATCTTGTGGTGGCGCGGGCCGGAGCCATGACGATTGCCGAACTCACCGTGTGTGGAAAGGCGGCGATTCTGATTCCGTTGCCCACGGCGATCTACAACCATCAACTACGGAATGCCGAGGTCATGGCGAAGGCCGGCGGCGCCGTGCTCCTGCCGCAAGCGGAATTGACCGGGGCCGGCTTGGCGCAAGCCGTCACGCAAATTTTGAAGGAGCCGCATCGGCTTCAGACCATGAGTGAACAGAGTTGGAACATGCGACGCAGTGATGCGGCAGAAACCATCGTTCGTGAATGTTACGACGTCATAAGGAGGCGCCATGAGACCAGCGGGAGCGCTCGCGCCCTATGAACAACGAGCGCGGGAGACACAGCAACATGACCGGAACGGTGCACACAGGCCATTTCGCGTGCAAGGAGTAAGGCGGACGGCGATGTTCAGAAAGACACAACATATTCATTTGGTGGGCATCGGCGGATCCGGGATGAGCGGGATCGCCGAGGTGTTGTTGACGCTCGGGTATAAGGTCAGCGGGTCGGATCTCAGCCCGTCAGAAACGACGCGCCGGCTTGAGGAATTAGGGGGGCGTATTGCAATCGGCCACCACGAGTCCAATATCGGAGAGGCCCAGGTGGTGGTGATCTCCTCCGCAGTGGCCGCCGCCAATCCCGAAGTGGTCGCGGCGAAAGCGCGGCAGATTCCGGTCATCCCGCGCGCGGAGATGTTGGCGGAACTCATGCGGCTGAAGTTCGGCGTGGCGATCGCCGGCGCCCATGGGAAGACGACGACGACCTCGATGGTCGCCAATGTGCTCGCGCAGGGCGGATTGGATCCCACCATGGTGATCGGCGGCAAGGTGAATGCCCTCGGGAGCCATGCACGATTGGGGCGCGGTGATCTGCTCATTGCGGAAGCGGATGAGAGTGATGGTTCGTTTTTGCGCCTCGCGCCGACCATTGCCGCAGTGACCAACCTCGACCGTGAGCACCTGGACCACTACGGGACGATGGAGAAGTTGAACGACAGTTTTCTGGAATTCGTCAACAAAGTGCCGTTCTACGGCCTGGCCGTGTTGTGCTCCGACGATGAACGGTTGCGAAATCTACTGCCGCGGGTGGTGAAGCGGTATCAGACCTACGGCCTGCACGAGCACCCCGGCCATGTGCCCGACTTTCGCGCCACCGACATCAACTTGCGGCAATGGGGATCGGAGTTCCGAGTGTTTTTCCGCGGACGCAATCTCGGTCCGTTCCGACTGTCTATTCCCGGCATCCACAATGTCTCGAACTCACTGGTGGCGATCGCCATCGGTGTGGAACTGGATATTCCAGTCGATCTGATTCGGAAAGGCCTCGCGGCGTTCAGCGGGGTGGAGCGACGCTTCCATCTGCGCGGGGAGAAGGCCGGCATCATGGTGGTGGACGACTATGGGCATCATCCGACCGAGGTACGCGCCACGATCGCGGCCGCGAAACAAGGGTGGGATCGCCGTGTGGTTGTGCTGTTCCAGCCGCATCGCTACAGCCGTTCGCGTGATCTGATGCAGGAGTTCGCCCCTGCGTTCGACCAGGCCGATGTGCTCTTCATGACGGAGATTTATGCGGCGGGCGAACAGCCCATCCCCGGTGTCTCCGGCGCAAAGCTGGTGGAGGCGGTGCAGGCGGCCGGACATCCTTCGGCCACCTTTGTGGAGCGCAAGGACACCATGGCGGAGCAGGTGCTGCCGACGCTGAAGTCCGGGGATCTCGTGATTACGCTCGGCGCAGGAGATATCTGGAAAACGGGATTGGCGATCCTTGAGCGATTGCCGGCCTAGGGGCGACGAGGCGAACCATCGTGTCACGTGCGGCGGTCAAAGAGCATGCGGCAAGAACCAGGACAGACTGGGCGCGCATTCTTGAAGGGGTCCGTGGGACGGTCGCGTACGAAGTCTCGCTGCAGGCCTATACCTCATTCCATATCGGAGGACCGGCGGAAGTTCTGGTGGAGCCGGCTGATGTGGAGGACCTTTGCCGGGTGGTGGCGCAGGCTCGTGCGGAACATGTTCCGATCTTTGTGGTGGGCGGGACTAATCTGCTCGTTCGTGACGGGGGCATCCGCGGGATCGTGGTCAGCCTGCGGCAATTCAAAACCGTCCGTCAAGAGCCGGACCACGTGCTCTATGCAGAAGGGGGCGTGGGCATGCCGACGTTGATCGGATATGCCATTCGTCGATCACTGGCCGGACTGGAGTGGGGCGCCGGGATTCCCGGGACCGTGGCGGGGTGTGTCGTGATGAATGCCGGGACGCGCCTGGGTGAGATGAAGGATTCGGTCAAGGCCGTCAGGATGGTGGATCCTCGCGGCCGGGTCGTGGATATTCCTGCCGCGGATATTTCGTTCAGTTATCGGCGGGCGCATCTGCCGCGCGGCATCGTGGCGGGGGTCTGGGTGCAGTTGAGGCCCGGTGATCATGATCAGATTGAGCAGACGGTGAAGGAGTATCTCCACTATCGCAAGAACACCCAGCCGCTCACGATGCCGAGTGCCGGTTGCGTATTTAAGAACCCTCCGCAGGACTCCGCCGGTCGTCTGGTGGATGCGGCCGGTTTGAAGGGGGCTCGCATCGGAGATGCACAGGTCTCGGAGAAACACGCGAATTTCATGGTGAACCTCGGCCATGCGCGCGCAGCCGATGTGTTGGCCTTGATCAGGAAGGTTCGCGCCACCGTCAAAAAAGTGTCGGGCGTGAAGCTCGAATTGGAACTGAAGGTTGTCGGTGAGGCCTGACGCGGATCGATGAAGGGAGTGAATGTGACGGAACGGAAGCCGCTGACGCGTTCAAAAATCGGGGTCTTAATGGGCGGGCAAT
>JACOEF010000245.1 GCA_024998705.1 Nitrospira sp. | reverse complement strand
GTTGCCGACGATCTGGTTTCGTAACACCTGGTCGTGGGGGCTCGATGTGCGCCGCCCACGGATGCGGAAAGGCGAATCTACGCCGTCGGTCAGTATCGTGGAGTTCGACCATGAGTATTACGGGCAGCGGCACTTGCTCTGTGAGGGGGGACCGGACCTGCTCTTCACCGAAAATGAAACCAACACACGGCGTCTCTATGGCGACGTGGATGGCGCGCGGTATGTGAAAGACGGGATCAATGACTATGTCGTACAGGGCGACAAGAGCGCGGTCAATCCAGACCAGATCGGATCCAAGGCCGCCGCGCATTATGTGGTGACCGCATTGCCCGGGCAGCCAGTGACGATTCGATTGCGGTTCACGAACAGGACGACCGGGGAGGCGCTCGATCCGCAAGTGGTCGATCCACTGTTTGCCATGCGCTTGAAGGAGGCGGATGAATTTTATGCCGCCTTGGCCCCTGCGGACGTGTCCGATGATGCACGAATGGTGCAGCGGCAGGCGTTCGCCGGGCTCTTGTGGAGCAAGCAGTTCTATCATTACGAAGTCGATCGCTGGTTGAAAGGCGACCCGGCGGGACCGGAACCTCCGCCGGAGCGGCTGCAGGGGAGAAATGCCGACTGGACGCATCTCTACAATGCCGACGTGATTTCCATGCCGGATAAATGGGAATACCCCTGGTATGCGGCCTGGGATCTGGCGTTTCACTGCGTGCCGATCGCGCTCGTCGATCCCCGTTTTGCGAAGGATCAGCTCATCCTCATGCTGCGTGAATGGTACATGCATCCCAACGGGCAGATTCCCGCCTATGAATGGGCCTTGGGGGATGTGAATCCGCCGGTGCATGCCTGGGCGGCCTGGCGGGTGTACAAGATCGAGAAGAAACGGAAGGGCGTCGGCGATCGCATCTTTCTGGAGCGGGTCTTCCATAAGCTCCTGCTGAATTTTACCTGGTGGGTGAATCGGAAAGATGCCGAGGGGAAGAATATTTTTCAGGGCGGATTTTTAGGGCTGGATAACATCGGCGTATTCGACCGCAGCAAGCCGTTGCCCACCGGCGGCGACATCGAGCAATCTGATGCGACCAGCTGGATGGGGATGTATTGCCTGAACATGTTGTCCATCGCGCTGGAACTCGCGCGGGAAGATCGAGCCTATGAAGATGTCGCCAGCAAGTTCTTCGAGCATTTTGTGTATATCTGTCGGGCGATGAACAATATCGGAAATGCGAAGATCGAACTCTGGAACAAAGACGACGGGTTTTTTTACGATGTGCTGCACCTGCCGGACGGGACAAGTTTCCCGATGAAGGTCCGGTCGATGGTCGGGTTGATTCCCCTGTTTGCGGTGGAGACGTTGGATTCTGAGCTCATCGACCGCTTGCCCCGTTTTAAACACCGGATGCAATGGTTCATCGAAAACCGCCCGGACTTCAGCCTGCATATTGAAACGCAGTCGCGTGACGGGGAGGTACGGCGCTTCTTATCACTCGTCAATCGGCATCGACTGCCCAAGGTCCTGCGGTACATGTTGGATGAACAGGAGTTTTTGTCACCGTATGGCGTACGGGCTTTGTCCCGTTATCATAAGGACCATCCTTACGTGCTCTCGATGATGGGGATGAGTCAATCCGTCGACTATCAGCCTGCGGAATCCGCCAACGGTCTGTTCGGGGGGAATTCTAATTGGCGGGGGCCGGTCTGGTTTCCCGTGAACTACCTCCTGATCGAATCGCTCCAGAAGTTTCACTACTATTTGGGCGACAGCTTTACGGTTGAGTATCCGACGGGATCGGGGAAGAAGCGCAATCTCGCCGATGTGGCTGCGGAGCTTTCCCGGCGGCTCACGCATACCTTTCTGCGCGGGGCCGATGGTCGGCGTCCCGTCTACGGCGGGACCGACAAGTTTCAGCAGGATCCGCATTGGCGCGATCTCATCTTGTTTTATGAATATTTCCACGGCGACAACGGTGCCGGGATCGGTGCGAGTCATCAAACCGGCTGGACCGGGTTGGTGGCCAAATTGATTCAGCAGTCAGGCCAGTAAGCCGGAGGCAGGGGATGACCATCGATTCGAGGCGCTGTCAGGATCTTGATCGGGCACTCAACCTGGAATGGCTGGAAACGAACGGGCGGGGCGGGTATGCCTCAGGCACCGTCGCCGGCGCGAATGTACGACGTTATCACGCATTGTTGCTGGTGGCGAGGCGCCCGCCGGTCGATCGTGTCGTCCTGGTGAATCACCTTGAAGAATCGGTGGAGGTCGGCGGCCAATCCTTTCCGCTGTCAACCAACCTGTATAGCGGCGCGGTTCATCCCGAAGGGTATCGGTATTGCGACGGGTTTTCCGCCGTGCCCTGGCCGACTTGGCGTTACGCCGCGCATGGCATCCGCCTCGAGCGTGAACTGCTCTGTCCGGATGGCCGGGATATGGTCGTCGTGCGGTGGCGGTTGTTCGGCGACGCGCCCTCGGCGGTGACGTTGCGGGTCAGACCGATGCTGTCGGGTCGCGACTTCCATGCACTGCACCAGGAGAACGCCGGGCTGTTCACTCAGGCCACGATTCACGAGGGGCGGGTCAGGTGGCAACCCTATGATGCGTTGCCTGCCGTGCAGGCGTTCCACAACGGGCAGTACCATCATGGGCCGGATTGGTACCGGCACATTCACTATCGGGTCGAGCGCGAGCGAGGCCTGGACGATACGGAGGACTGGTGGTCGCCGGGCGAATGTGTGTTCACCCTCACTCCTGGATCGGCGGCAGAACTTCTGTTCACGACGGAACCTCTTGAGTCTGCCGATGTCACGCAGGTTGTCGAAGGGGAGCGGCGGAGGCGTGCAGAGTGCCTGGCCTCCGTACCGCCCGATGATCTGTTGACGCAAAAGCTCTGGACCGCGAGCTGCGCGTACCTGGTGCAGCGCGGAGACCGGCAGACGGTGATTGCCGGGTATCCTTGGTTTACCGATTGGGGGCGAGACACCTTTCTCTCGTTACCCGGGCTGTGTTTGGTCACGGGACGCTACGACGTCGCCCGTCAAGTGATCGAGGCGTTTGCCTCCCATGTCTCGCAAGGGATGGTGCCGAATCGATTTCCCGACATAGGCGAACGGCCTGAGTACAACACCATCGATGCGTCGTTATGGTTTATCCATGCCGTGGACCGCTATCTCCACTATAGCCAAGACCTCGACGGAGTACGCCGGATCGCCTGGCCCGCGATCAAACAGATCGTGGACGGATACCGCCGGGGCACGCGATTCGGCATTCGCATGGATGATGACGGGATGATTATCGGCGGCACAGAGGGCGTGCAGTTGACGTGGATGGATGTCAGAATCGGCGACTGGGTGGTCACTCCACGGCATGGAAAGCCGGTCGAGGTTCAAGCGCTGTGGGTGCGGGCGTTGGCGGTGGCTGCCGGTCTGGCTGCGCGTTTCGACGAATCGGAGTATGCCGCGCAATGTCGGCAGGATCGTGCCCGGGCGACGGAGTCGTTTCGAGCCCGATTCTGGTATCGGACCGGGGGCTATCTCTTCGATGTGGTGGACGGTCCGTTCGGAGATGATGCGTCGCTTCGTCCGAACCAGATTTACGCCCTGGCGTTGGATGATCAATTGGTGACGGAGACGCAGGCCAAACACATCCTGCCGCTCTTGAAGGAGCGATTGCTCACGCCGATGGGGTTACGCACGTTAGCGCCTGAGGACATCCGATTCTGTGCGTCGTACGAGGGGGGAGTGTCAGAGCGGGATAACGCCTACCATCAAGGAACGGTCTGGCCGTTTCTCCTTGGGCCGTTTGTGACCGCGTGGGTGAAAACGTATGGCGACCATCCGACGGTGCGGCGGGATGCGCGCATGTTTCTCGACGGAGTGCTCCAACACCTGGATGACGCTTGTCTGGGCCAGGTGTCGGAGATTTTCGATGGTCAGCCGCCGCATCGTGCGCGCGGGTGTGTGGCGCAGGCCTGGTCCGTGGCTGAGCCATTGCGCGCGCTGATCGAAGATCTCGACGCGCTTCATGTGCGATCGTCGATCCCGCGTTGAGTGGAATTGTTGCGGTGCGATTCTCCCATCGGCCGACTCCTTCACGCGGCGTCAGCGTGTCAGTGCCTGCCTCCCGCTCATGTTTCTTCCAGATTCTGTCCCGAAATTCTTGACAGTCAGAGAAACGATCCGGTAAGGATAGAAGAGATGCGTATCCACAACTCTGCTGCTATTGCTGCGTTATTGTCCGTCGGGTTGTTCCTGACCGGCTGTCAGCTGGTCGACTCCTCGACGCATCAGCCCGCGCTCCGTTCGGCTTCCGTGATGTCGATGTGGGAATTGTACCGGCATTGCCAATCGAGCGGTGATGTCGAGGCGGTCCTATCGGCAGCGAAACAGCTGCAGCAGTCGGCTGATACGCATGTGGTTCCAGCCCCAGATGTTCCCAAGAGTCTGGACCGATTTGTCACGCGACAGCCGGTCCGTACGACCGTTGATCCCAGAGCACTGGCCGCCTCGTGCACATTGCAGGCGGCCCGGACGAGTCTGAGCGCCGTACGTGAACAGGAAGCGGAACAGCTGCTGTACGCTGTGGTGCTCAGTTATCCGGAAAGCGACTATACCTTCTATGTCGCTCAGGCCAAGGTGTGGATCGAAGAATTGCGTCGACCTGGCACGGTGGATGCTGCTATCCACCCCATCTCCGTCTACTAGCCGACTGTTGAAACAGTTCGTCAGCGGCGTTCTCGCTTCATCCCATCCAGCACCTCAACGTACCGCAGCGGGGCCGCGAGTTTCACCCTGCAGTCCTTGCTTCCGGTGCCCGTCTATGGGCTTGAGTGCTGAGTATTGACAGAGCGGGGTGATGGCCGTACCCTCGCATGTCCGAACCTGGAGTTGTCAGTTGAAGGACGCGTAATGACCTGTCATCAAGGAGGCTCGTGATGGTGGTGGCGATACAGTCGTTCACATGGGGTGTGGGGCGTATTGGCGTGATTGCCGCGGCTTTGTTGGTGGCCGGCGGGTGGTCTGCTGTGGCGCCGGCGGCAGACGAGTTACCGAAAGAATCTGTCCTGCCGGCGGCATTGGCGGGAAAAGCTGCGCAAGCGGCACTCGATTTCTGTAAGAAAGATGGCTATCGAATCAGCGCCTCAGTCGTGGATCGCGCCGGGGTGTTGCGTGCGATGGTGCGGGCCGATGGGGCAGGGCCGCATACGGTCGATAGCAGCCGGAAGAAAGCCTATACCGCCGCCAGCTTGCGGCGTACGACCAGCGACCTAGCCGACCTCATTGCCAAGCAGCCGAGCCTGCAGGCGTTGCGCGAGATGAATGAAAGTAGTTTGATGGTCGGTGGGGGCCTCCCCATCGAAATCGCCGGCGAGGTGGTCGGCGCGATCGGTGTCGGTGGTGCGCCGGGTACACATTTGGATGATGCCTGCGCTGAGGCGGGGCTTGATGCCATTGGAGCGGCTTCGAAGATTCCCACTGCCAAATGAGAAAGGGACGAGGGAACCGATTGGGCCGGAGCCTGATCGGTCTGGCCCTTCTCCTGTCGGCCTGCAATAATGATCGCCCTGAACTGGCTGAGTTGGATTTTTCCTCAGCCGGGCTTCGGGTGAGCCTGACTCGCCTAGCTACCCACCCGTTTCTGTCTCGTTATCGGTTAACCCTTCGTATTGACGGGCCGCAGGGCTGCTCAGCCACGGAAGAGTTATTTCCAGACACAGGGTATGCCGGACGGCGAAATGTGTACCAGCAGCCGTCGGGTGCCATTACGGTCTTGGGACAGTACGATGCGCGGGTGTTTGACCCGGCCAGTTGCAGTATCCGCCTGGTGGAGTTTCAATCGCTGGTCGGTCAGGCCACCTTTCTTGGGGCCTTTGATGTCGATGCCCAGAAACGGTGGCGATTTCTTGACGCGTCCGTGCGATCGGAACGGTCATTTGAAAAGCACTAAGCAGCTGTGGCGAAAGGCGCCAGCAGAGTTGTCATGGCGCACAGGGGCTCACCGTACGGCCACGGGACAAGAGCCTGTCTTGGCAGGCTCGGGGTGGGTGGGGAAGAATGTCTACGATTCGCCTCTTGGCTTGCTGATCCGGTTGGAACGGTACCGGGCCACCGTCCTCGGCTGTGTCCCGCTCGCCTCCATCACCATGCTGCTGAAACAATTTTGAAATAGGGTCTGCAATGCCGGTTGTGAATGACCGGCAGCGAGGTATCGCTGCGTAACAACGTTCCGGTACCCTGTCACGAATGCCGTGGCTGCTCACCTCATACGCAGCATGCGTCGCCCGTTCGGCCGGCCTGAGCGGGAAGGTGGTCCGATAACCGACGATTATGAGCTCGGCCGGCCCTTGAAGGTGAGTTCGGCCACCGCAGACTTATCCAATTCGCCCTTGCCGAGGTCCACCAGTCGACGGTATTGCTCATACGTGGCGTTCGCCAGCGGCAGATTCAATTCCACTTGTTGCGCCAGGGTGCAGGCTATTCCCGAATCCTTCGCGGCATGGGCTGCTGAGAAATAGCAGTCATGGGCGCGCTGTTGCATGTCTTCACCGTCGGTCTCTAACACGCGGGAATTGGCGCCGGTCTGAGAAAAGACTTCGCGAAGCGTGGTGAGGTCTAGCCCCAAGGCCGATCCCAGTACCAGCCCTTCGGCAAGAGCCGCAGTGTTGGCGTTCATGACCATGTTGACCAGAGCTTTTACCTTGGCCGCGTCGCCTGCGGCCCCGATATATCGCAGGTGGGCACTCAAGTCCTGTAGGAGCGGTTTCGCCTGCTCGAATATCTCCGGTCGTCCTCCACACATCAAATAGAGGGTGCCCTGACGTGCTTGCGTGATGCTGCTCGCCATGCAGGCTTCCAGGCTTCGGCCGCCGTGTTGCTCGACCAATGCATGGACGTCCTTTTGGAGCTCAGGGGAGAGGGTGGCACAATTGATGCAAAGTCGCTTGGCCGCGTGGCGCAAGAGGCTATCCGATCCATCGGGTGAATAGATCTGACGCATGGCGGCATCGTCCGACACCACGGTCAGGACCGTATCGGTCATCTCGGCTACATGTGCCGGACTTGTGGCCGCTACGCAGGCCAATTCCTTGGCGAGCTCCTTGGCGCGCTGGGTGTCGGTATCATAGACTGCAACTATGGCATATCGGAGATCGTGCAGACGCCGGGCCATATTGGCCCCCATGCGCCCCACGCCAACGATGCCGATCTGAAAGTCTGACTGTGCCATCTGCGACCTCCTGAAAAACATGCTACGCTGGTGCGCGCGGGAGTGTAGCATAGTCTCTTCCGACGCAGATATCGGGGGATGCCCGGTGGTGCCGGGCGAGGGTGTTAATTCACGGCGGAACAAGAATCTCAGGGAGTGGGGTATGCAACAGTCGATTATCGGGTATCACCAGGACGAGGAAGGGCATTGGGTCGCCGACCTCCGGTGTGGCCATGGTCAGCATGTACGACATCAGCCGCCTATGACGAGCCGCCCCTGGGTGCTGACGGAGGAGGGGCGGCGAGCGTTCCTCGGCACTGAATTGAATTGTAAGAAGTGTGAAGACGGCGGTGACGGGTTCGGCCCCACCGAGGCCCTACCTTGAGGACGACGGTGGAGCTGATGGGAGGCCGGAACGCTCGAATCAGAACCGATTGCGCAAGGCGCTGCGGTCGGCGTCTAGGCCCAGATCCAATCGAAGAGCGACGTGAACCATCCCGTCACACTTGAAAACCAGGATTCTTCCTGCGCGGCTGTGGTGGTCGCCGGACGAGGGGTCGGTGGGGATACAGGTGCCTGCGTGACAGCCACCGGGGAGCTTGCCGGAGTGGCTGCGGCAACGACCGCTTCGGGGTGCGGCGTGGCCGGTGCCGGTGGCACCGGGGCGGTCTGGGGCGCGGGGGGCTGAGTCAGAGCCTGGGTGGGATCCACCTGTGGCGATTGCGGGGTGATGACCGCGACCAGTTGTGACTCCTGGGGGTTGCCGCCCACCATGGTTATATGGGCCTCCGGACCGGAGGGTGTGGTTGTCGTGGCTTGCTCCTGTTGCGCCGTCAGGGTTTCCAGCCGTTTCTCCAGCCGTTTGGTATCGTTGATCTCTTTCAACATTGCCTGATGCCGGGCACGTAATGCCGCGATGCTGTGTTCAAGCGTCGCGAGTTTGGCCTGGTTGCTCTTGTGAAGTTGGTCGTAGGAGACCTGAATCTTTTTCAGTTCGTGCTTGAGACTGGCAAGGGCGCGTTCGTCGCGTTGATTGGCGAGTTGTGTCTCATCCCGTTGGTGTTCGAGGCTTTGGATGTCCGTTTGTATCTGCGCGAGTTCGCCGGCGCGTGTTTTGGCTTCGTGTCGGGCGGTGTCGTACTTCTGTTGCGAGACACACCCTCCCAGCATCAGGGCCGCGACTCCAACCAGCCAGAAAGGTGCGATGGGCCTGATGTTGGCGTGAGATGTGGTCGTAAATGTCGGACACGGAGTGATTGATTGCATGGGATGCTCCTCCCAGGTACGTACAGTGCCAATATGTGCGATAGATGACTCGCCAGCGCAGAGCCACTCTGCTTGAGGTTAATTTTTCAGAAAAGTGGAAAAACGGCAAAATATTTCGGGAAAGCTGCAGTGCGTGGCAGAGAGGGAAGGGGCGGTGCGAGGTCAGGGAAGGTAGCTATTGAATGGTCATACGATCTGCGGGTGAAGAGACTTGCATATCGAGTCCGGCTTCATGCCAGGGGTGGAGGCGCGGGCCGTTGTAGCGATACCCGCCGGTGACTGGGTCGGTTGAGAGGAGGAGTGGGGTGTCGAGGTCCAGCACGTCGAAGCCTCCCAAGCCTAACACAAGACTGAAGGAGCAGCCCATGGCGATTCGGGTTTCCAGCATCCCGCCGACCATGAGGCGAAGGCCGACCGAACGGGTGAAGGCGGCAATCTTCCATGCCTCGATCACGCCGGTCTTCATAATCTTGATGTTGATGTAGTCGGCGGCTTACAGTCGGACAACCTCGCGCGCGTCGCCCAACGAGCGAACGGATTCGTCAGCCGCCACGGGAACGCCCGTCAGGTGGCGAATCGCCTGCAGGCCCTCGAGATCATCCCGAACAAGCGGTTGTTCGAGCAAAACCAGCCGCCCTCCGAACTGCTTCACCCCGCTGACGAAGCGGAGGCAGTCTTCACGGGAGAAGCCCTGATTCCCATCACCGATAAAACCGATATCAGGGAGTGTGTCGTGCACAGCATGCAATCGGCGAATATCGAGCTCGACATCCGTCCCGACTTTCATCTTAAACAGGCGGAATCCCCTAGCGTACCAGCCACGTGCTAGTTCCAGTGTCCTGTCCGGACTGCAGATCGGGATGGTGATGTCTGTTTCCCGCTCTCGGATATCCGCTGTTCCCCACAGTCGCCAGAGTGGGATGCTCTGTGCGCGACAGTAGGCGTCGAGGATCGCCGTTTCCAGCCCGCAACGGGCGGCGGGCTGGAGTGGAGCCTGTTCGTGGAGCCGGTCTGCCAGGGACTCATAGTCCGCGGCCGATTGGCCGATCATGGCCTGAGCCAGTTCCGTCGCGGCGGCGAAACAGGTTGGACGGTCTTCGCCGCCCACTTCGGGGAAGGGCGCGGCTTCTCCGATGCCCTGAGTGCCATCCCGCAAGGTCACTCGTATGAACAGGTTTTCGGCCATCACTCGCGCGCCTGTCGCGACGACGAACGGATCCGTAATCGGGATGTCGACCGGCCAGATTTCAATACGCTGTATGATGTGCGCGTTCACCGGGGAGTTGTGCCTGCTCATCCGTACCGGTCATTTTGCCAGGGGAGGGCGCTATTCGAATAGCCCCGCACTTCCCAGAACCCCTTCTCGTCGTGCTCGGAGAAGGTGATGGCTTTGATCCATTTGGCGCCTTTCCAGGCATACCGTTTGGGGACAATCATGCGAACCGGACCGCCGTGTTCTTTTGTCAGCGGCCGCCCATTCCATTTGTAGGTGAGGAGCACGTCATCGGCCTGACAGGCGTCGAGGGGTAAATTGGTGGTGTAGTCGTCGTAGGATTGGAAGAGGATAAATTTCGCAGAGGGGAGGGGCTGGACGACAGCCATCAACTGTTTGAAGCTGACCCCCTCCCATTCGTTATCATACCGACTCCAGGACGTCACGCAATGGAAGTCCGACACGTCTTTGAATTGCGGTTGCGCAAGGAAGTCCGTCCAGGTCCAGGTGACAGGGGTTGTCACTGCACCTTCGATCGTCAACGTCCATTCCGACAGGGGAATATCCGGTTTTTGGCCCAGGTCGAGCACCGGCCAGGTTTCCACAAGGTGTTGCCCTGGAGGAAGTCGATCGTCTCCTTCGTAGAAGACCTCGCGTTCTTCCCCGCCGCGTCGGGCTTTGGCCCAGTTTTCCTTCGACTTGATGAAGCGGTCGTTCTGATCCATCACCAGCCTCCTGGAGACAGAGTAGGGCAAGAGCCTACGATCTTACAAGGCCGGAGTGTCGAGGAGGGAATGCCGATGTTCTCGGGTTGAAGGCCTAGGTGGTTGAGCTGGTCTGAAGGGGCGTGAAGAAAGGGACAGCCAGAAGGGCGCGCACGAAGAGAGGCCTTCAGCCGGCCTCTAGCCCAGCTGAAGGTTTCCCCGGCGAGAATCAGACGTGAAGTCTGGTCTCTCGTTCAGACCAGCGCTGCGGGCGCATCAACGTACCCAAAGCAGCGACGGCGCAGATCGTAGCCAGGAGAATGAAGCTGGCGAAGAGAAAGAATCCACTTTTCATATCGTGCATCGAGAGCGGTCCCATGACATCACCCCCACCCTACTGTAATTGTACCACTTCACTCTGCTTGCCAACCGCATCCACAACGCCACGATTCTTCGGGGGATTTCTTCCTGAGACCCGAAGTGCAGTGAGGGCACGGGCGCATCCAGACATGAGAAGTTGTCTCATAGATGGGGTGTGAAGCCTGAGATTGTTGTGGGATGGTGTGTGATGTCGGCATTGCCGAGTCCAACAGTTCAATCAGCGCATGCATCTATGACATTACCTCCACTGGTAGCCTGTCTTCAAGAGTTCTTTCGGAGGGGCAGGTCTGGGACTTGAGGGCCTGGAGCCGTGACTGGGAGACAAGGCAGGCCGCCCCTCCCTGTTAAATACTGTGATATCAATCACAACGGGTGATCAACGCCATGACGTTGTTGTTTCTTTCGCAGGGCCTTCGGCTGGAAATTTTTGTGGTGGACATCTCTTCCGCGGCACCATCCGCATACAACTCCGTCCGGTGACCAGCGGGCAAGTCACTCTGTGAGGTAGCTCACAGCTCTTCGATCACAATGTGCGTATTGTCTGAGCGGGAACGAGTGATTGACACACGAGCAAGGAGTCACGATGATATCGCCCCAAGCAGCTATGACTACACCGGTAGAATCGTCCCCCGCCTCAAAGCAAGGTGGCCTCGGCAAACTCATGCTGGGGCTCATGGTTGGACTAGGCATTGCGGCATTTTTCTACTTTGATCTCGGACGGTACCTCTCCCTGGATGGACTCAAGTCCAATCGGGATGAGTTGCTCGCCTTTACAGAAGCTCATTATCCGGTTGCGGTGGCCATGTTTGTGCTTGGCTACTGTGTGGTGATCGGGCTCTCGCTCCCCGGTGGCGCGATCATGACGTTGGCTGGAGGGTTTCTCTTTGGCAGCCTCTTGGGCACGCTCTACGTCAATGTTGGTGCGACCGTGGGCGCGACGCTGGCCTTCCTGGTGGCCCGGTATCTGCTCAGGGAATGGGTGGAGCAGAAATTCGGCAATCGGCTGGATGCCATTCAACAGGGATTTGCCAGGAACGCGTTCAGTTATCTGCTCACACTACGGCTGATTCCGCTGTTTCCATTTTTCTCGTCAATATGGTCTCGGGGCTGACGCGGGTGAGCATCGGCACCTACATGGCCGCCACTTCCCTCGGGATTATTCCAGGCAGTTTTGTCGTCGCTTATGCGGGGCGCCAACTTGGCACGATCAGTTCACTTAAGGAAATCGCCTCGCCCAATGTGTTGCTCGCATTTACGCTGCTCGGCCTGCTGGCGCTGGTGCCGATTCTCTATAGGAAGTTTGCCGGTAAGTCGGTCTAGCTGCACGCTGGTGTTTATCGCCATTCATAGCGGTCGAGGGTAAGATCGCTGACCTGTTGATTCATCAGAGGGAGAATCCGACCTCAATGAGCGCTCCTGTCCAAAGTTTGGTCCTGCCGGACGACGAACACAACCGGAGGTTGGTTGCGAATGTGCATCCGCCGGAGTGGGTGAATCCAGAGCCCGCTGGTCGCTACAACCTGGTTGTGGTCGGTGCCGGCACTGCGGGGCTGATCACGGCGGTGGTGGCGGCGGATTGGGCGCGAAGGTTGCGCTGATTGAACGCCATCTGATGGGAGGGGATTGTCTGAACGTCGGATGTGTTCCCTCGAAAGCGCTGATTCGTGCGGCTCATGCCTGGGCGCAGTTGCGTGATGCCTCGGACTTCGGCCTGCACATCCCGCCGGGAGTGACTCGTGACTTCGGTGCGGCGATGGCCAGGATGCGAACGTTACGTGCCGGGATCAGCCATGTGGATTCCGCCCATCGCTACACATCGCTGGGCGTCGATGTTTATATCGGACAGGCTCGATTCACCGGCCAGGAG
>JACOEF010000658.1 GCA_024998705.1 Nitrospira sp. | reverse complement strand
TGAACAATGTGTTCAATAGAACAAGCGTTGGGCTACTGTCCCTGGGGGGCAGTGAGTCAACTACTGTCATGGCTAGGCTGGTCGTAGCCTAGAAGAATGACTGCATAAGGTCAGGGGGCGGCTCGCGCTGCAGCGCGACCGCTCCCTGACCGCTGTGCAGAAGAGGGGCGACTCATTCAGATATTGATGTTTCGCAGATAGAGTGTTGTGTCGTTTATTCAAGTCTGTCCTTTTTGTTTTGGATTCTGTAAACTTGACACTGTCGGGGATGGAGTCCCCCATCAACCGCCTTTTCGAAGGCTGATGACTCCTAGGCTATGTGCAGGTAGCTGTGGAGTCGTCATGGTGCTGTGACAGGCGCTAAGGAGCGCCGTATGTCCAGCCATTAGGTTGATGGAGGCCCTTCCATGGAACAGATTTTTACCGTTGCCTTCCTGTGGCTCGCCCTCGCGGTACTCTCCACACTCATCGCCTACCATCTCCGCGTCTCTGTCGCGTTGATAGAGATTTGTGTGGGTGTCGGCATCGCCGCTGCGCTCAGTCTACTCGGACTACAAGACCTGCTCCTGCCGAATGCTGATTGGGTCCGCTTTCTGGCCGCCTTTGGGGCAGTCGTCCTCACGTTTCTGGCAGGTGCGGAGCTCGACCCGCTGGCACTTCGATCAAAACTCACCGAAGTCAGTGTGGTGGGAATGGTGGGCTTCGTCGCGCCTTTTCTCGGCTGCGCAGCGGTCGCCTACTATGTGCTGGGCTGGGATGCCCGAGCAAGCTGGCTTTGCGGCGTCGCCCTTTCAACCACTTCAATGGCCGTCGTATATGCAGTCATGCTGGAAACGGGCTTTAATAAAACCGAGTACGGCAAAGGGATTCTCGGGGCCTGTTTCATCAACGATCTGGGAACCGTGATCGTCCTGGGACTCCTCTTCGCTCCCTTCACGTATAAAACGATGATCTTCATCTTCGGAAGTGGCTTCGCTCTGGCGACATTGCCGGCGGCCACGGCCTGGATCACGCGCCATTTGGCTTTTCGAACGGCCGCCATTCGGACGAAATGGGTGATGCTGATTCTTCTTGGACTCGGTTCGTTGGCCCTGTGGTCGGGCAGCGAAGCGGTGCTTCCTGCCTATATCGCTGGCATGGTCTTGGCTGGAAGCGCCGCGAAGGATACCCAGTGGATTCGTCGGCTGCGAACCCTCACCGTCGGGTTGCTCACGCCGTTTTATTTCATTCGTGCCGGGACGCTTGTCTCCTTGCCGGCGTTACTGTCAGCTCCGCTGGTGTTCCTCACTCTCTTGGCCGCGAAGGTTGCTTCCACAATCTTCGGGCTCTATCCCGTTATCGGACTGTTCCGAGAAGATCGAAACGAGCGATGGTACTATACCCTGATGATGTCGACCGGGTTGACCTTTGGCACGATCTCATCGCTCTACGGGCTCGCGCATGGCATCGTCACACAGGAACAATATTCGTTTCTGGTCGCGGCCGTGATCGCCAGCGC
>JACOEF010000657.1 GCA_024998705.1 Nitrospira sp. | reverse complement strand
GAGCTTCTCGGGCCGCCTGCGCGAAGTTTCGTAATTCGGCGAGCCCGTCCTGCATGTGGTCGAGGACGGTCAGCCAGCCCAGGCGGTTCTCGATTTCAGTCGGACTGGGCTTCCAGAGGGTATGGTCTCGTGTCCAGATGCGCTCGATCGTATGGCTGTTTGCCAGGTCGTCAAGCGTTTTGCTGATGGGCTGGGTGTCCAGCAGGGACAATGCAGTGGGACGGGTCGGCATAACGCGCTCTCTTCCGTTAGTGGAGGAACGAATCGATGGACCTCGGCTTTTTCGTATCTTAGGTTCGAGCGTGTAAAAAGGCAAACAAGCACACATCGAACGATGGATCGGTGCGTGAATGACTGGGGGAGCGGGGGAAAGGGCGGCGGTCGAAGCAGTCGCGTGGAGGAGCTAGGTCTCCTCTTCCTGATCGCCTAAATCGGCTAGTACGAGAGAAATGGAGTTTTGTGATTCCAATGCGCCGACGATGGTGACAGGCGTTCCGACGGAGACGTGGTCGAAGAGCATGGCAATCTGCGGATTATCCAACAGGATGCTGCCGTAGGGTTGATCCGTAATGCCTTGCGCGATGCCATGGATCTGGATCAGGCCGGGCATATGCTGACTCTTGGGAATCAACCCTGATTCTTGTGCGGCCTCGAATCGGCGTCGGTCGTCGGCATTGGGATAGTCGAGAATCAG
>JACOEF010000230.1 GCA_024998705.1 Nitrospira sp. | reverse complement strand
GTGGCTGCTGATGAGTGGGATGCCTGCTGTTGCGCAACCGGTGAAGCCCGATGAGCCGGCGATGGATCTGCAGGCTCTGCAAGAAGTGCAAGATGTGGTGAAGAAGATTCAGTCCCGCTATGAAAAGACCAAGGACTTGCAGGCCTCCTTCACGCAAAAAACCAGGATCGAAGGATTTTCCACGCCGGTGATTTCGACCGGGCATTTCTACATCAAGAAGCCCGGGCATCTGCGGTGGGATTATATCGAACCGGCCACGGAAGAAATTTACGTCAATAAAGATGACGTCAAAATGTATGTGCCGGAGCACAAGCAGGTGCTGGTGGGCAAACTCACCTATATGGCCGCGTCCCAGGCGCCCTTGCAGCTACTCCAGGGGGTGGCGAAGCTGGATGAAGAGTTCGACATCGAACCCACGGCGAACAAGGAGCGTGGCGCAGGCGGCATTTTGTTGGTGAGCTTGACTCCGAAGCAAGGGCGCGCCGAACCGGACCGTGCGATTCAGAAGATCGTGATCGAGGTGCAGCCCAAAACCTACTTCTTGAAGACCATCGCGTTGCATGAGGTCAGCGGGAATGTCGCCACGTTTGAATTTTCTGAGTTGAAACCGAACAGCGGATTGAAGGATGGTCTATTTGATTTCAAGGCCCCGGCCGATGTAGAAATCGTGAGGGCCCCGGTGTTGAGCAGACCCTAGCTCTCGACATCCCTCACGCGTGAATCGTGGAGCGTATCTCGTTAGAGATCGGAGCGTATAGCATATGGCTGAGGATGGTATGAGAGGCGCTGCGGCTCTGAGTTCTGGCTCCTCGTCATCGGCTATTGGCCGTTCGCTCCGCCTTGCCGACTCCTGCTACCAGCTACGCGCCATACGCTCGTTCTCCGGACGAGATGCAAACGGCGATTCACGAAAGAGCAAGCTATGAGCCCAACTTGTACGAGCAGCGTGACCGATACGGTGGAGCGGGCGATCGCGGCGTTGGATCTCGATCGGCTGGAGCGGGACTATTGGGACCAGAACGAATTCCTGTATATCCCGCAGTTTCTCTCGCGCGATTTTGTGGAGGCCTCCCTGGCGTCGCAAGCCCAGGCGCTCAAGTCGGGATTGAACCGCAACTATATTCCCGGGCATAAGAAGGGCGGCAGCGTCAGTTATTATGCCGTGATGGAGAACGCCCCGCAGTTCATCGATCTGTATCGCTCTGAGGCCTTCCGGACGATGCTCAACCGGTTGACCAGGGTGAATCTGCTGCTCTGTCCCGACAGCGATCCCCATTCCTGTGCGCTCTATTACTATACGGAAGCCGGCGATCACATCGGGTATCACTACGACACGTCTTATTACAAAGGCGCTCGGTACACCATTCTGATGGGACTGCTCGATCGGTCCAAACAATGCCGCTTAGTGTGTGATCTCTTCAAAGATGTGCCGGGGAAACAGCCGATTCATATGGAGTTGGCCACGGCTCCCGGTGACCTGGTTATTTTCAACGGCGATAAGCTGTGGCATGCCGTGACTCCGCTTGGAGAGCAGGAAGAGCGGATCGTGTTGACCATGGAGTATGTGACGAATCCCGACATGGGCGCATTCAAGCGCCTGTATTCCAATCTCAAAGATTCCTTCGCCTATTTCGGATTGCGCTCGGTGTTTAAGCGGGCGTACGCTCCTCGCTCACAGTCCTGACATCCTTTTCTGCTGCAAGCGTGCCGACCGCCTCCTCGCGAGCCGTTCACCGTAAGGCTGTGATTGTGTCGTGCCGCCTTGAAGGGGGGCTTATGGCTGCGTGAGTGCCGGAAACCGCAGCCGGAAGGTGGTGCCTCCGCCTTCGGTGTTGTCCACCGTGATGGTGCCGGCGTATTTGGTCACGATCTTGTGCACGATGCTGAGTCCGAGTCCCGTCCCCTTTCCAGCCGTTTTGGTGGTGAAGAACGGATCGAAAATTCTCGGTCGGATGGATGCCGGAATGCCCGGACCGGTATCGGCAATGGTCACCTGGATCCATCTTCCGTCCTGACTGGTGCCCAACGTCAAGCACCCGCTCCCCTCCATTGCTTGAGTGGCGTTGCTGATCAAGTTGACAAACACCTGATCGATTTCTCCCTTGCGCGCGCGAAGAAACACGGGGGAGTCGAACTGTGTGGCAATCTCAACCTGACCGAAATGAGGCCCGCGCCGGACCATCTTGACCGCTTCGAGCAACCGTTCTGCCACATCGATTTCCGTCTCTCCGTCTCTGCCGGCCGCGCGGGCATAGCCGGCGAAGTCCCGTACGACGGTGGAGACGTGACGGGCGTAGCCCACAATATCGGCGGCAAACTGTTTAACCGTATCGGGGTCGTTCTCATCCTGGATCAACTCGGCCATGCTGAGGATGGCCTGGGCCGGATTGTTGATCTCATGTGCCATCCCGGACACCATGGTGCCCAGACTGGAGAGTTTTTCAGCCTGGATCAGCTCATCCTGGAGTCGTTTGTCGTCGGTGATATCCCACAACACGATGCCCACCTGATACTGCGGGGAGTTTGGGGTGGTGACCGGGAAGAACCGATAGCGATACAGCCGTGCGGCGACCTCGCACTCCCGTTCAGAGAGCCGATGAGGTGGGTCTGCCGTGTGCGCGGTCCATTCCATCACCAGATGCTGAAGTGTGGACTCGCTGAGGGAAAGACATTCGGATAGCGGACGGCCGATCAGCGATTCTCCGGGAGGCGCAAAATACTGATGGGCGAGGGTATTCGCATACTGAACGTGCAGCCTCCGTCCGCAGAGGAAAATGGCGCCGGGCAGGCTGGCCAGCAGGCTCTGAGTCATAGTATGGGTGGCGCGCAACGCCTCTCCGGCCCGCGTACGATCGATGAATTGTCCGATCTTCATGCCCGTGTCCGTCAAAATATGGATCAGGTGGCTGTCGGCAGGCTGTACGGTACCGGAATACAATTCGAACACGCCGTGAATGACGTGACCGGTCCGGATTGGGACGATGCAGGCCCCATGCATGCCCAGGCGAGCGGCGGTCGGTGTGCGGGTGAATCGGGAATCCGTGAGGACGTCCGGTATCCAGAGCGGGAGTTTGGAGGCCCAGGCGATGCCGGGGAAGTCCATCCCCGGCGGGAACTCACTGTTGCGACAGACCGAGAGAAACTCCCCCCATCGATGTGACGGGCGGACCCAGCTTCCTTGGCACGTCAGTGTCTCTCCCATCCGTTCGCATTGCCACAAGAGCGCCATATCTCACGGCCCCATGTTGCCTACGACCTGGAGCAGTTGCGGGATGGCCTCTTCGACAGTGCCGACATGCGCGAGGATATGGCTGACAGAGAGTTGTGCCTGCTGCAGGCTTTCCTGCTGTTTGCGGGCGCTGATGTCCTGGAAGACCACGACTGCGCCGACCGGCCGGTCCTGCTCGCGGATCGGGCTTGTGACGTATTGGACGGGAAACAGCGAGCCGTCTTTTCTGGCGAAGGTCTCGTTTTGGATGCGGTGAATCGCCCCGTCATGGAGCGACGAAGTAAGACAGAATGGGTCCGAGGAGCCGGCCGCATTGGCGTCGCGGAGCCGGTAGAGGAGCGGCGCTAACGGTCTCCCGATCAGTTCGGCCGCGCTCCACCCGAGCATTCGCGCCGCGGTGGTGTTGACGAAGGTGGCGCATCCTTGCGGGTCGAGTCCGAAGATGCCTTCTCCGGCACTGTCCAGGATCAAGGCATTTTGATGACTCAACCTGACGACAGACTCTTCGGCACGTTTGCGCCGCGTAATATTGCGGATGATGCCGCTGAAGAACATCCCTTCGCTCGCACGCCAGGATGCCAGCGAGAGCTCACTCGGGAATTCATCTCCGGTGCTGGTCAGTCCGACCATTTCGATGGTGCGCCCGATGGTCGTGGTGGTTCCACCTTGGGCGAGACGCGTGATGTCAGCCGTGTGGGCGGCTCGAAATCGCTCCGGCATAACGATGGTCAGCGGGCGCCCGAGCGCATCTTCTTTGGTGTGACCGAACATTCGCTCGGCGGCGCCGTTCCACCAGATGATGAGGCCGCTCTGGTCGGTGAGCACAATGGCGTCGGTCGCCGACTCCACCAACGCCCGGAAGCGTTCTTCGCTGGCATGCAGCGCTTGCTCCACATGCTCAGCTCGAACGGCCAACCCCTTGACCGAGATCGCTCGGCGTAGGACGGCCTTGAGTTCCTGGGAATTGTAGGGCTTGGTGAGGTAGGCGAAGGCGCCTTTGGCGAGCGAGCCGATGGTATTCTCGGGGGTGGCATTGCCGGTCAGAATAATCACCGGAAGCGCGGCATCCAGCTCCATGAGCACTTTCAGCACCGAGAGTCCGTTCAGGTCAGGCAGCTGAATATCGAGCAGTGCGGCTCCGTATCGCATCTGTTTGGCCTGCCGCAGCGCGTCGCTTCCGGAGACGGCACCGTGGACGAGGTACCCCTCGTGGCTCAACATGTCTGTGAGCGACTCGCGGATATCCGGGTCATCATCGACGATGAGAACGGCGGTCCCCATGCTGTGTGCTCCAGCCGGTGGGAGATCAGACCATCTCGTTCTAAGCGCAATACTCGTGCCGGTCCTGTGCCCTGAATGAGCCGGGCACGGAGGGAGAACCCATTGATTCTGTGACGGAGAGTGAACGCGGCGATGAATTACGAGCCTGGTCGTGAAGATGGGGCTGTGCAAATGAATG
>JACOEF010000086.1 GCA_024998705.1 Nitrospira sp. | reverse complement strand
GCTCGGCAACAAGCTCCTGACCTTGCAGAGCGCTGCGAATGCCCTCCGGTTACCGAGTAACTTCGATCGGTCTACCAGCGTGGTCAGCGACGAGGCGGTGCTGACCGCTCAAGCCGGCGCAGGAGCGGCCACCGGCAGCTATACGGTGCAAGTCACTCAGCTGGCCAAAGCCAACCAAATTGCGAGCAAGGCTGCCAAAGCGGTCTCGGGCACTACAGAGGTAGTTTCGAGCGGCGCGGGCACCTTTACCTTTCGGGTCGGAAGTGGAACCAATCAAACGGTCACCCTCAGCGCCGGCGCCACACTCGACGATCCCCGTTCGGCAATCAACGATCTGGGAGCCGGTGTCACCGCCTCCGTGATCAATACCGGCACGGAAGCGAGTCCGGCCTACCGCATGACATTGACCGCAACCTCATCAGGCTCTGCCAATGCCATCACCGTTGTGACCGATACGACCACGCTTGATTTCACAAACGCGAGCGGGACAGGCGGCAACGATACGCTGCAGGCAGGGCAGAATGCCATCGTAGTGATCGGTGATCCCGACCAAACCACGATATCCATTGAACGCGCCAGTAATGTGATCACCGATGCGATTCCTGACGTCACCCTCACACTGAAATCAAAAACCGTCACGACTCCCGATCCGGAACCGGTTACGGTGAACGTCACCAGCGATCCCGCGAGCGTCAAGACCAATATCAAAGCCCTCGTGACCGCCTACAACGACATCGTGAAGTTCGTGAACGATCGAACCGGATACGACATCACGACGAAGATCGGCGGCATCTTTTTCAACGAAGGAACCGCGAAAAATGTCCTGAGTCAGTTGCGCACCGCCATCTCGGGAGAGGTCAGTGGACTTTCCACCTACAAGACGCTTGGCGAGGTCGGATTTAAAACGGAGCGCGACGGGACCCTCACTATCGACGACGCCAAATTGGACTCGGCGATGGCGAGCAATTATGCCGCCACTCGGGCCTTGTTTGTGACACAGTCCAACTCGACCGGCATCGCAAACCGTATCGTGAACGCGGTCGATTTCCTCGACAGCGTCGACAGCGGCGCCTTCACTATTCGAAAAAACTCCATCACCAGTCAGATCAGCAAGCTCACCAATGAAATCGGTCGCAAGGAAGACGTTGCTGCGGCATACGAGGAGCGCCTGCGACTTCAATTCGCCTCTTTGGATGCGTTGTTACAGAAACTACAATCACAAACCAGCGCCCTTCAGGCGCTCAGATAAGTTATAAGGTCATTATGATCGCCACTGCAGCGAACGCCTACCAACAGACGCAAGTCATGACCGCCAACCGGGTGCAATTGATCGTGCTGTTGTATAATTCTGCGATTCAATCGATGGAACTGGCTCGGGAAGCCATTTTGACGAACAACTATAAAGACAAGGCCCGTTTTCTCGACCGCAGCATGGCGATCGTCGGGGAACTGTCCAGCGTCCTGGATTTCGAGCGAGGCGGAGAAATCGCGGTGTCGTTGCACCGGTTGTACGACTACATGGTGCAGCAATGTATTCAAGCCAACCTTCGGCACCACGGCAAGCACCTGGATGGGCCAATCCGTTGCCTGACCACCCTGCGGGAAGGCTGGCAAGTGGTCGCTCGGCAAGAAGCGGTGCCCCATGTCGGCAGCTAGTTCCTCCACTACCGATTCTCTTCACGATCGCCCCTCTGTCGAGCGGCTCACAATCCAAGCCCTGGAGGCCGCACGCGACGGCGACTGGGATCAAGTCGACGCGTGTTATAGCGCACGTGGCATCAGTCTGGCCGCTTGCGCTCCCGATCGTGCATGTGCGCAACGCCTTCTGATCATGGACGAAGAAGTTCGGAAGGCCATCCTGTTGGCTCAAGCAGGGATCTCCGGGTTATTGGCCGAGGCCGCCCAAGTGAAACGACATCTGCGCCAATTACGCGAAAGTAGCGGACAACTAGCCTCTGACAGTGTAACGATACACCGTGAAGCCTGAGGTTCGTAGGGCCAGAGTGCCTGGCGCACTTGTGACTTTCACTGTAGAGGTTTGGTATGACGCCTTCACCTGACCGGCAACTTCATCGTCCGCACAACGACATCAAGAATGAGGAGCGGAGGGAATGGCTCCGCATTGATGATCGCCTGCTGCTTGAGTATCGTCGATTCGACGAGCCGGCCGAGGCCATGAACGCCCACCTTCCCGCGGCGACAGAAGACACCATCGCCACCGCAGTCTCGAAGCCGACTCTTGACCTGCTGGTTCGGGCAGGGGAGACCTTTGCTGGCTCTCCGTTATTACCCTGGGTCTCGAAAATCGACTGGATGCTGGAAACGATTCTGAAGTCCTTGGTCAAGAGTCATCCAGGCAGTGTGGCTATCGCGCGACTGACTGATGTCGACATCAGTGCCGGCGGGCTGGGTTTCGATACGCCGCGCGAGTTTCAGGCGGATGACCTCTTGGTGCTGAAGGTCATCTTGCCTCCATTCAGCATGATCGAGGCAACGGCGCGCATCATCCGAGTGAGCCCAGCCGAAAAAGGCGCGGCAGGATTTCATGTCGCGACGCAGTTTGAGGAATTGGGTGGTGACGAGCAGGAGCTGATTATCCGGCACATTCTGCAGGTGCAAGCCGAACGTCTACGGGCGAGAAAAGCGGCACACTAAGCCCCTACGCTCTCCGGAACATCTCAGGAACGCACGCAGATCTAGGCCGCCTGGACAGGCGAGGTGGCGGTGTCGACCGGTGTCGGCGCAGGGCGAGCGAGTTGGGCAAGCAAGGCGTGAGCGACTTTGTCCAGAGCGAGCGAAGCGGGGGCCGTAGGCTCAAATTCAACGACCGGAAGGTAGCTGCGTACGGCGCGAGTCATTGCCGGATCATCCGGAATTTCCCCGAGCATCATCAGATCACCGCCGACGTATTGTTGCAGCAGTTTCTTTAACTGCAAGACATTCACGCGCGACTTCCCCGATACCCGATTCACGATCAAATAAGGCTGAAATCCCTGCAATGTCCGGCTGGCGATCTCACTGGCGTTGGGGTCCGTTTCGCTGACCGCCTGGATGACTTCTTCAATACTGCTGAAATCCCGATCTGAGAGGGTCTCGGTGACGGCATCGCGCGACAGGAAGGCCGAAAGCACACGACGAATCGCGGCCAATTTAATAAAGCGATACAAGTCGAGCACTGAGGTCGGATCCGGAGTGGCTACCGTCAGGTAGTGGTCGGCCATGAGAAAAAAGTCCAACGCGTGATAGCTGGTGCCTGCGCCGATATCGACAATGATGACGTCGGCTTGCAACTGCCGGAAGTGGCGGATCAAGCGCTTTTTCTTGGAGTAGGGGAGATTCGCGGTTGCCAGGGTATCGCCGGTACCGGGAATCAGTTGAAGAAACGGATGCGCCGAGACTTGCTGGAGAACCTCTTCGAGGCGTTCGACCCGTCGTTCGATGAAATCAGTCAAGGGGAGGCGAGGGTTCAGAAGACCGAATAGGATGTGAGCGTCCGCACCTCCCACATCCAGGTCCACCAAGACGACACGTTTGCCTTGTTTGGCCAATAACATCGACAAATTGGCGGCAATCACGCTTTTTCCCACGCCGCCTTTGCCGGAACCGACCGACACAATGATTGCCATACAGACTGGTCTCTCCCGTGAAGTGTGTGTGCCAGTTCTTCTTTCGGCCTGCCGAACGCGAAACATAAGCGCGCCCGGGTGAATTCCTCTCGCATCGTGCCGGTCGTCGCTCGATCTGGACTTCCCTATTAAACCTCATCACTCAAGAACCGGCAACTAAAGTTTGAGACGGCGCCCACCGATACCATATCCGTCATGAACAACACCACCGTCGCAACAACCAGAGTGAACCTCGAAAATGCATCACCTTCTGAGAGCGAAATTCTGACCGTCTCGGACGTGGCGCGATTTCTACGCGTGCCAAAGTCCACGG
>JACOEF010000656.1 GCA_024998705.1 Nitrospira sp. | reverse complement strand
CTGCTGGCCAAACAACTCCGGCTGAGCTCCGTGGTCGAGCAACCGCATGCAGTCGTGATCACCTTCGATCCCAAGGCCACGGTCTCCGAAGCCGCCGTGCAGGCCCTGATGGACCGCTACAAGAAACGGCTGCGGTTCCTCTCGCCGCTGTCGTTTGAACTCCAGATCCCGCATGAAGACTGGAGTTTGGTCTTCCCGGAACTCAACGCAACCTTGCAAACCCTCCACGTCTGTGGTACCAACAATCAAGGGCCACGCACGGCCTCGACTTGACCTACGCAGAGGATGTTCCGCCCCGACCGCATGACGTTACTGCGCACACGACAGATTTCATCCTGGCAGACACGATTGACCGGCGCCGCGCTGGGTCTCTGCGCCCTCGGGTCGTTGGCCGCCTGCACTGAACCACCGCAGGAAGAGCCGGTGATCGCCATGATCAACGGCCGATCCATCACCCAATCCGAATTCGACATCCGGTGGGAAGACCTGTCGCAAGCCACGCGCGCACGTTACGAAAAGGAAGGCGGGAAGCGCCGCTTCCTAGACGAATTGATCATGCGCGAGTTGCTGATGCAGGAGGCACGCAAGCAGGGCCTGGATCAGTCCGATGAGATTCGCGAAAAGACCCTGCGCTACCGCGAACAGCTGATTCTGGATGAGTTACTCAAAGACCGGATCAAGACCAAGGTCGAAGTCAGCAAAGAAGAATTGGACGCCTACCTCGGGAAACATGCCAATCAGCTCCTGGCCAATCCCAAGGTGCAAGTGTCGATCATGCTGCTGCCGAACGTCTATGCGGCCAAAGATTTGAAACGGCAGGTCGAAGCCGGCGGCAACTTCACACGATTCGCCCTCCGGTACTCCATCGACGAGCGGAGCCGTGCCAAAGGCGGCGACCTGGGCCCTTACAAGAAAGGCCTGCTGGAGCCGGAGCTCGATGCGCTGATCCCGTCTCTCCACCCCGGAGTCATCAGTGATCCGATCAAGACCGACAAGGGCTATTACCTCATGAAGGTCAGCCCTCTGGAACCAGAAATTCTCCAGGCAGACCAGGCCACCCGCGAACGACTCCGGCAGGAACTGTTGGCCGAGAAACGCCGGAAACGTCTGGATGATGTGTTTGCGGAGCTTCGTACTGGTGCCACCATCCGCCTGGCCGACGCCGCTCGTTACGTGACCGATGAACCACCGAGCCCGTAACGGCCCGCGCACCCGCCTCCCGCAAACCCTCCGTCTTCAGTCGTTCGCGTTTTTCAGCTCCGGAACGCTCCCTTTCTGAAACCCCGATTGTGTACAATCCAGCAACCCTATGAACGATCAATCGCTGTTTGCCCAGACGTACCTCCACGCCCGCCGGCTCTTCTCGACCTTGAAAGGAACGTCCTTCACCGCACCGGTTCGTAGCGCAGCCGGTGTCACGACCACCGGCACGCTCTGTTTCTGCCTCTGCGTACTCTTCGGCCTGGCCTCCAACGCGGATGCCGCCAAACTGGAAGATCGCATTGTGGCAGTCGTCAATTCCGACCTGATCATGCTCTCTGAATTGAAACGCGACCTCCTTCCTGAGCAGGACCGGCTGCGCAAGCTTTACAAGGGCGAGGACCTGGAGCGCCGCCTCAGTACGGCTGAGGCCATGGGCGTGACGAAAATGATCGAACGCAAACTGCAATTGCAGGCCGCGAAAAACAAAGGTGTGGACGTCTCCGATCAGGAAGTCGTGCAGGCGGTAGAAGAGATGAAAAAACAGGGCGAGGCCATCGACAGCGCCGACCCGAACACCGCGAAGAACGTCCGTGAGCAGTTGACCCTGATGCGGGTCGTCGACCGGGAAGTCCGCGGCCTGATTATGGTGGCCGTCTCCGAAATGAAACGATATTACCAGGAGCACCAGGATCGGTTTGCCTACCCCGAGGAATACCAACTGAGCCAGATTCTGATCAAGCCGCGCACACCGGACGGCCTGTCTGCGGCCCACGGACGAGCCGAAGCGCTCCTGGCGACCCTCAAGCAGGGCGAATCGTTCGAGGATCTGGCCTTGCGCTTTTCCGATGGAGCGGACGCCTCGCGCGGGGGACGATTAGGCCTGGTTCGACAAGGGGAGTTGATCCCCGCGCTGGAGCAGGCGCTGGCCTCGGTGGAGGTGGGGCAGATCACGGGCATTGTCGAGACGACGGAGGGACTCCACATTGTGCGGGTCGACGACAAAAAGCCGCGGCAGTTTCGCCCCTTTGAACAGG
>JACOEF010000133.1 GCA_024998705.1 Nitrospira sp. | reverse complement strand
GTGGAACGCCAGCATGTGTTGCTGTCTCAAGGCCCGCATAATCGGATTCAGACTGCCCTCGCGGTGATCCCACAGCTGTACAAGCGGTTGGCGCAGGAGGCTCGGCGGGGGCTTATGTCTAGGCAACAGTCGGTTGCGTCGCAGATGATGGCATTGGATGCCCTCAGTCCATTGGCGATCTTGAACCGCGGGTATAGTGTCATCTAGACCGTCCCGTCAGGACGGATCGTCCGGCGGACGTCTGAAGTGACGGTCGGGGATATGGTGCAGGCGCGCCTTGCCGAGGGGCGCCTGTTCTGTCTGGTCCAGGAAGTATTGCCGCCCGTGATGCCTTGACCTCACTGATGGGGCGGGTAATAATGACCTGCTTGATGCATAAGCAAGGGAGTTGTTGTGGCTGCTGTGAAGTTTGAATATGCCATGGCACGATTGGAAACGATTGTGGCCGAACTTGAAAAGGGTGATCTTCCACTCGATGATTCGCTGAAAATTTTCGAGGAGGGGATTCGGTTGTCCAAAACGTGCCTCAAGATGCTGGAGGACGCCGAACGGAAGGTCGAGATTCTGGTACAGGAAAAGGACGGCAAGAAACGGATTCAAGCCTTTTCTCCCGGCGAGGATGAGGCGGAGCGCCCTCAGTAACGATCTGATCGATGCGCGGGGATTTGCGGTGCCCGCGCCTGTCGCAGTAGCACTTCCTTCACAGCCTATGACTCAGAAATTGCGCCCAGAGCGGGAACGGCTCGATCGTGCATTGGTCAGTCGAGGACTCGTCGCCAGTCGGGAGGACGCGGCGAGACTCATCCTGGCCGGGCTCGTTCGTGTGGATGGGGTGGTGGTTGATAAGGCGGCGAAACCGACGCCGTCTGACGCCAAAGTTGAGCTGACTGGTCCCGGGTCACCCTATGTCGGTCGCGGGGGAGAAAAACTGGCCGGCGCCTTGGATCAATTCCACGTCGATCCCAAGGGAATGATCTGCTTCGATGTCGGCTGTTCGACCGGGGGATTTACCGATTGTCTGCTGCAGCGTGGCGCCACCCGTGTGTATGCGGTCGATGTGGGGTATGGCCAGTTTGAGTGGCGCCTTCGCCAGGATCCGAGGGTGGTGCTCATGGAGCGGACCAACATCCGGTATCTTGAGCCAAGCGCAATCCGGGATCCCATCGACCTGATTGTCATCGATGTGTCGTTTATTTCACTGACCCTCGTGCTGCCGTGTGTCGTCCCCTATCTGACCGGGGCCGGATTCGTGATCACGCTGATCAAACCGCAGTTTGAAGTGGGAAAAGGACTTGTCGGCCGGGGTGGGGTTGTGCGGGATGATGGGTTGCGGGAGGCGGTGGCCGACAAAGTAGTGGCCTGTGCGGATCAGCTGGGGCTGGACTTGGCGGGGCGCATGGAGTCGCCGATCGAGGGACGTAAGGGCAATCGTGAAATTCTGGCCTGGTTCCGGCGCAGGGTATAAAGAGTTCGAGGGTGGAACTCGTGGGGATTGAGCCGAGTTTTCGTTGGCGGGCGCTTTCCCAAGAGCAAGACGAAAATACTTTGCGGAAGTCTTCAGAAGGTGTAGGCTGACCATCAATTGTTTGGTCTGGGAACCGACACATCCGCAGACGAAGGAGAGGCGAGGAGACGTATGAAAGTCTTGGTTACCGGGGGGGCGGGGTTTATCGGGTCACATGTCGTGGATCGGTTGCTCCAGGAGGGGCATGAGGTGGTGGTGGTCGATAATCTTGTCACGGGCAAGCGGAAAAACGTCCCCAAAGCCGCCCAATTCTACAAACTTGATATTGAAAATCCCAAGCTGGAGCGGGTGTTCCGAAATGAACGGCCGTCGGTCGTGTTTCACCTGGCGGCGCAGATGAACGTGCGCCGTTCGGTCGAAGATCCGATGTTCGATGCGCAGGTCAATGTGCTTGGCACGCTCAACGTGCTGGAGCAAGCATCCAAGCACGGTGCGCGCAAGGTTATCTTCTCGTCATCCGGCGGGGCGATCTATGGCGAGCAGCTGGCATTTCCCGCACCGGAAACCCACATCACTCAGCCGCTGTCCCCATACGGCATCAGCAAGTTATGCGGGGAGCATTACTTGTCCTACTATCACCGGCTAAGTGGTATTCAGATCGTAAGTCTCCGATATGCGAATGTGTACGGCCCGCGGCAGGATCCGGAGGGGGAGGCAGGAGTCGTCGCCATTTTCATTCAAAAGATGCTGCGTGGTGAGCAGGCGGTGGTGAACGGAAACGGCCGGCAGACGCGGGACTTTGTGTTTGTCGAGGACGTCGTAGAGTCGAATCTGATGGCGATGGGCCCCGAAGTGGAGGGGGTCTACAACGTTGGCACGGGGATTGAGACGTCGGTCAACGACCTCTTCAAAATCGTCGTCGATTTAACGAAGGTGGAGTTTAAGGAAGTGCATGGTCCAGCCAAGCGAGGCGAGCAGGCAAGGAGCGTCATCGACTCCGCAAAGCTCCATCGAGACCTTGGGTGGGAACCTAAAGTCGATTTGCGGGAAGGCCTGCGACGGACGGTCGAGTATTTCCGCGACGGGCTTGGCTGACCGCCTGATCTAATACCGAGGCACGGATGAGTCTACTTGCGTAGACCAGGCATCGATACCTCCGATCAGGTTTTTCACCTTTCCGAACCCTTGCTGCAACAGAAATCCTGTCGCGTCCGCACTTCTCATCCCGTGGTGGCAGACGGCGATAATCTCGGCGTTACGGTCCAGTTTGCTCAGGGACTGCTGCAGGGTCGCCAGCGGGACCAGGATGGATCCTTCCAACTTGGCGATGGCGTATTCCCATGGCTCCCGGACATCCACCAGGACAAGCTTGTCGCCTTTATCCAGCCTTGCTTTAAGATCTGTAGGGGTAATCGTGAAACTCATCGGTGCACCTCCATCCTAATAGGGTCGGATCATAAGGAGCTGTAAAAGGGGTGTCAACTCTGGTGTGGCTCGGCAGCGACCCCGAGGGCAGGACCTCAAGGCGTAGTGTCTTCGGACCGAAGGAGAGGGATGGAGCAGAGGTGCCGATCTGCTGGTCGAACTGGGGAATGGGTCGGCAGGCAATGCCGCAGGAGAATGGTCGTTTTTTGTCGAAATGTCCAAATCCTGCCTAGTGTTTGGAGCGTAATCCGGGGTGAAAATGGGTGAAAATAGGTTGTAAGGCATTGATAGATAAAGCATAGTATGTCAGTCCTGTTCTTTAGAGGCATGCAATTTGCTTAAGCTATGTGGGAGATGTGGAAACGAATGGTTCTGGGTTGGTGGTTTTCGTGACCGCAGGAACGGCAGAAGAGGCTGAGAAAATCGGAAAGATTATCGTGGAATCGAGGCTGGCTGCCTGTGCAAGTATTCTAAATGGTGTTCGATCGATTTTCCGATGGGAAAATGACATCAACGTCGAAAATGAATGCTTGATGATCATCAAGACAACACTGGCACGATACCCGGAGCTCGAGGCGATGATTCGCCGTCATCATAGCTATACGACCCCGGAGATCATCGCATTGCCGGTCATTGCGGGGGCGGCGCCCTACTTGGAATGGATCAGGAGCGAGACGCATAAGTAGTTGATTCTAATAAGCTAAATTCGTAAAACTAAGGGTTGACCAGCGCGTCTGAGATCAGTACACTGCAACAGACGGTCGCTGAATTCTTGGTTGAATCCGTGAAGGGGAGAGCGTCCTATGAGCCAGCAAACAGCCGAAACAAGTGATGCCTATACCGTTGTGGTGTTTCGGGGGTCATCCTCCAAGCCCCTGCGGTTTAGTTTTCCACGGAAGTTCGTGCGTAAGCTTCTGATCCTGGCCGCGATCCTTATCGTGGCGGATCTGCTCGTTGTCTCTCATTATGTGATTCGGACCGGAGAAGTATGGCAGCTGTCGGCGTTCCGGGCTGAGGCAATGGGTGCGCGTGAGCAGACTGCGGCCTTTTCCGCCGCAATTGATGATCTCAAAAAGCGTCTTTCGACCATGGGCGAGGTGAATCAACGGCTCCGGGTCATGTTGGGAATTGATGCGACCAAGCCGACTGGGGATCTGGCCAATGGGCGTGGCGGTGAAGATGGCCCCTTGCCTGACGGGAAGACCGGTATCCAGGGTGCCGGATCGACTACCGGCGCAGTGGAACCGCGGCAGCAGGTTTCTGATGCGCGTGATGTCAACCAGTCTGAGGTTGATTTCACTACGGAAAGCATCGAAGAGGTCACCCAACAGGTTCGCGAAAGCCTGGATGCTCTTGTGCGGGAGGCGAAGCAGCAGGAGGAGGCCCTCGAAAGCCTGACGCAAGTTGCCGAGCAGCGTTCGACTCAATGGGCATCAACTCCGTCCATTTGGCCTGTACGCGGGTGGGTCACTTCGGCGTTTGGGCCTCGGGTGTCGCCCTTCACTGAGAAGCCGGCCTGGCACGATGGTCTTGATATCGGAGCGCAGGCGAATTCCCCGGTACAGGCTCCGGCGCTCGGACGTGTTATTACGGTCGCGTTTGATTCAAAAATGGGTAATATGGTCAAGCTGGACCACGGATATGGCATTGAGACAGTGTACGGACACCTGGCCAAGGCGTTGGTGAAGGAAGGCCAGCGGGTGAAGCGGGGCGATGTTGTGGCGTTAGTTGGTAGCACCGGTCTTTCAACAGGCCCACACCTCCATTATATGGTGAAGAAGAACGGTCAAGCTCTGGATCCGACCAAGTTTATTCTCGACTAGTCATCCCCCTATTCCCTTCGTTCTTCGAATGAATTGATTGCATTCATCTCCCTTCCCTTCGAGTGACTCCACGATTGGCTCCCGTCACCCGTCACTGCCCGTTCTACAATTCCTCACTGTGGACCCTGTGGCCCGGCATCTGGGCGAGTGCCGTGCTATACTCCGCGCTTTCTTGAAATTCTTGCTCTCACGAGGGAGATGGCATGACTGACCTGGAGATTGCTCGTTCTGTCACGCACAAACATATTTTTGAAGTCGCGCAGTCTTTGGGGCTTCACTCTGATGACCTGATCCCATTGGGGCGATACAAGGCGAAGATCGCCTCCACGTTGAGTGAGCGAATTCAGAACAGACCGCAGGGGCGGTATATCCTGGTCACTGCCGTCAATCCGACGCCGCTTGGTGAGGGAAAGACGACCACATCCATTGGGTTGAGCATGGGCTTGTGCCGTTTGGGTCATCGGGCTGTTGTGACGCTGAGGCAGCCCTCTTTGGGTCCTGTGTTTGGAATCAAAGGGGGAGGCACCGGAGGCGGCCGTGCTCAGGTTCACCCCATGGAAGAGATCAATTTGCATTTCACCGGCGATGCACATGCCGTTTCTGCGAGCCACAATCTCCTCTCCGCATTTGTCGACAACCATCTTTTTCACGGAAATACGCTTAAGGTCGATCCGCAAGGAATCAAATGGCCTCGTGCGCTCGGGGTAAGTGACCGGGCACTTCGGGACATCACCTTGGGAGCGGAAACCGGGCATCGCTCAGGGACATTTGTCATTACCGAGGCGTCGGAAATCATGGCCGTGCTGGCCTTGGCGAGCGACCATGCAGATCTTCGAACGCGTCTGGGCCGAATTCTTGTCGGCCTGAGACAGGGCGGGGAGATGGTTCGTGCTGAAGAGTTCGGCTGCGCTGGCTCTATGGCCGTGTTGTTGAAGGATGCGTTACTGCCGAATTTGGTGCAGACGTTGGAAGGGACACCGGCATTCGTTCATGCCGGGCCATTCGGTAATATCGCCCATGGGAATTGCTCGATCGTCTCTGATCGGTTGGCGTTACGTTGCGCAGAGTATGTGGTGACCGAAGCCGGATTCGGGAGTGATTTAGGTGCTGAAAAGTTCTTCAATATTAAGTGTCGCACCTCCGGCCTTCGCCCGGATGCGGGGGTGGTGGTGGCGACGTTGCGCGCACTCAAACTTCATGGCGGAGGGGGAATCGTGAAATCAGGATCCCCCTTGCCGTCCGGCGTGACGGGACCGAACCAAGCGGCGCTGGAGCAAGGATTTGCCAACCTCGAACAGCATATTGCCAACGTCCGAGCGCATGGCGTGCCGGTGGTGGTTGCGGTGAACGCGTTCAAGGATGATTCGTCCGATGAATTACGCTGGGTGTGCGAACGCGCATTGGCGGCAGGTGCCTCGGCGGCGGCGGTGTCGACCCACTGGTCTGATGGCGGGCGAGGAGCCGAGGAGCTGGCCAGGGCGGTCGTCAAGGTTGCTGCGCAAGGCGCGCAATTCAGCCATCTCTATGATGTGACCTCGCCCATCAAACAGAAGATCGAGACGATTGCCACCAGGATCTATGGCGCCGCCGGCGTGTCGTTTTCTCCCCAGGCGGAACGGGACGTGACGCTTGCGACACAATTGGGATTCGATCAGCTTCCCATTTGTATGGCGAAGACGCCGTTGTCACTCTCCCATGATCCGGCGCTCAAGGGGCGGCCCTCCGGGTTTACGGTGCCGATTCAGGAACTGCGGATTCTGGCCGGGGCCGGGTTTCTTACTGCGGTCTGTTCAGGCATTCAGTTGATGCCGGGATTGCCGAAGAAGCCGGCGGGGGAACGAATCGATGTCGATCCGCAATCGGGTCAAATTGTGGGCCTGGCCTAGCTACGCCTCAACGTTGTTTCAGGTACCGGAAGAATTCTGAATCAGGACTGACGAGAATGGTGGTCTTTTCCTTGAGGGTCTTACGATAGGCTTCCATCGTACGGGTGAACTAGAAAAAATGCGGATCCTGGCGATAGGCATCGGCATAGATGCGGAACGCCTTCGCATCCCCGCCTCCACGCAGTTCTTCTGACTCTCGATAGGCCTCTGCAAGGATGATCTCCCGATCTTTCTCGGCTTCAGACTTGATCTTCTGAGCCTCCTCCGCGCCTTCCGCACGATACTGCTTCGCTTGCCGTTCCCGCTCGGCTTGCATGCGCGAGAACACGGCCTTTTCATTCTGCTCAGGCAAGTCGGCTCGTTTAATCCGAACGTCCTGAATTTCGATGCCATAGGCTGATGCTTTTTCGTTGGCGCGTTGGGTCACCACGGCCATGAGCTGTGCCCTGGTTGATGAGACGATTTCCGCCAGATCGTGTCGGCCTAATTCGACGCGCAGTTCCGAGTAAATAATATCGTGTAAGCGCTGGAGCGCGCCGCGCTGGCTTTGAAACGCCTGATATACCTTTAATGGATCGGTGATGCGCCATTTCGCGAAGTTATCCAGCAGCAAAGTCTTCTTGTCCTGGGTAATGACATCTTGCGCATTCGAATCATAGTCGAGGAGGCGTTTGTCAAAATAGGTGACTTCTTCGATAAACGGTATTTTGAGGTACAGGCCGCCTTCGGTCACGTTCCGGACCGGTTTCCCGAGCTGGACGACGATGGCATTCTGGGTGACATCGACGATGTAAAAAGGCGACGCCCCGAGGATGAGCAGCCCGAGTACAATGCCGACGAATGCCAACATAAATCCTTGTCTGATCATGGCGTGCGCTCCTGTGTCGAGCTGGATGGGGCCGGCTTGGAGAAGCGATCAAGTGGTAGGTACGGCAGCGTACGGTCCGCTCCTTTGCCATCCAGGAGGAATTTGTCGATGTGAGGGAGCACGTCTTCCAGGGTCTCGATATAGATCCTCTTGCTGATAATGTCTTTCGCCTGGTTGTATTCTTTCAGTGTTGCGAGGAATCGGTTGGCTTCGCCCTGGGATCGATTCAGTCGCGCCTGCGCATACCCTTTGGCCTGGTTCACCAATTGCGCCGCCTCACCTTTGGCCTTGGGGGTAATGTCGTTGCGATAGCCCTGGGCCTGGTTGATCAACTTTTCGCGGTCTTCCTTGGCGTTGGTGACGTCTTTGAATGCGGCCGCCACGGCTTCCGGCGGGTCGACATCCTGTAGCTGGACCGCGGCCACCTGCACGCCGGTCTTGTAGTCATCCAGAATGTGCTGCAGCAGTTCTTGCGTGTCGTGCTGGATTTGCGCCTTGCCGGTCGTCAGCGCTTCGTCGATCTTGCTCTTGCCGATGACTTCCCGCATCGACGCTTCCGCGGCTTTCCCGATCGTGTCGTCGATGTCCGCGACATTGAACAGATACTCGCGGGAACTCTTGATCTTATATTGAACGATAAATTCAATCGCCAAGATGTTCATATCGCCGGTCAGCATGAGGGCTTCCTGAGGCACCATCTGCTGGCGCGCCTGACGATCGGTTCGAAAGCCGATTTCCACCCGATGCAGTTTGGCCACCTTCGGTTGCAACACGCTTTCGACGACGGGGATTTTCATGTGTGGGCCGGGGTCTACGACGCGCACGGGGATCCCGAAACGTTTCACCACGCCTTCTTCGTCCGGCGCCACAATAAATGCGCTCTGCCAGATTAGGAAGACCGTGAAGGCGACGAGGAGGAGATTACGAAAACCGCCGGTAGGCAGCAGATTGCGAAGTTGGCCCTGGGCCTGCTTAAAGGCCTGATCCAAATCGTCG
>JACOEF010000140.1 GCA_024998705.1 Nitrospira sp. | reverse complement strand
GGCATGGTCCTGCACGCCCTTGGCGAAGTCGAGCATGTCATTTTCAACCAGCGATTGGCCGATCTCCAGCCCCATGGCTTTCAGGAAGGTAAAGGCCATTCCGCCGCCGATAATGACCTTGTCGACTTTTTTCCCGAGGTTCTCGATCACGCCGATTTTCCCGGACACTTTGGCTCCGCCGAGAATCGCGACGAACGGTCGGACCGGATTTTCTACCGCGCCTTCGAGATATTCAATTTCCTTCTTGAGCAGATACCCAGCAGCCGCTTCAGGAATGAATTTCGTAATGCCCACGGTGGAGGCATGCGCCCGGTGCGCCGCACCGAAGGCGTCGTTGATGTAGACATCCGCCAGAGAGGCCAGGGCCTTTGAAAATCCGTCGTCGTCCTTCTCCTCTTCAGGATGAAAACGGAGGTTTTCCAGCAGCATGACGTCGCCAGGTTGCATCTTGGCCACTAGGCCTTCAACGGCCGAGCCGATGCAATCCGGGGCAAAAATCACTTCTTTGCCGAGCAACCGCTGGAGTCGTTTGGCCACGGGGGCGAGACTGAACTTCGGATCGAACTTGCCTTTCGGTCGACCGAGGTGGGAGCAGAGGATGACCTTTGCGCCCTCATCGACGGCACGATTGATGGTGGGAAGTGTCGATCGAATCCGGGTGTCGTCGGTGATCTGCAAAGAATCATCGAGCGGGACGTTGTAGTCAGCGCGAATGATGACGCGTTTCCCGCGAAGCTGGACATCTTCGATGATTCGTTTGCGAATATTCATGTCAAACCTTCACTCCTCCTCTGGTCTGTGCGGTCCGAGCCGGCGGTGTCTCCGACTTGTGCCGCACGTCAGAAAAGCTCGTTAGATACGAAGCGGTTCACGCCCCTTTGGCGACGATGTACTTGATCAGGTCCCGCACGCGGCAGGAGTAGCCCCACTCGTTGTCGTACCAGGCGGTGACTTTCACGAGTCGTTTGTCGATCACTGCGGTTAAGGGGGCATCGACAATCGCGGAGTGTGGATCATCCTTGAGATCGATCGAGACGATCGGAGCATCCGAATAAGCCAGTACATTTTTCATGGGCCCTTCGGCGGCTTTCTTAAATGCGGCATTTACTCCGGCCACATCGCAATCCTTTTCGGTTTCGACCGTGAGGTCGACCAAGGACACACTGGGGGTCGGAACCCTGATGGCCAATCCGTCCAATTTCCCCTTCAATTGCGGGATGACCAGGTGGAGCGCCTTGGCTGCACCGGTGCTGGTCGGAATCATCGACATGCCTGCCGCCCGTGCACGGCGGAGATCCTTGTGGGGAAGATCAAGCAACTGCTGGTCGTTTGTGTAGGAATGGATGGTCGTCATGACACCGTGCTTGATGCCGAAATTCTCCAGCAAGACCTTGGCGACCGGAGCCAGGCAGTTGGTCGTGCAGGAGGCGTTGGAGACGATGTGATGGGCCTTGGCGTCGTACACTTGTTCGTTCACGCCGAGGACCACCGTGGCGTCGGGGTCTTTTGCAGGGGCCGAGATGATGACGGTTTTGGCTCCGGCTGAGAGATGTTTTCCTGCGCCCTCACGGTCGGTAAAGTGTCCTGTGGATTCCACGACGATATCAACGTTGAGCGCCTTCCAGGGCAGCTCCTTCGGATCCCTGACGGCTAACACCTTCACGGCCTTACCGTTAATAATGAGTTGGTCGTCTTTGGCTTCGACGGAGCCCTCCAGGGTGCCATGAACGGAGTCGTACTTGAGCAAATAGGCCAATGTCTTGGCATCGGTGAGGTCATTGATGGCGACAAATTCCAGGCTGGGATCGCCCAGCGAAGCACGAAGAACATTGCGACCGATGCGTCCAAATCCATTGATACCGATGCGTGTGGTCATGGGGCTAAATCCTCACGAATTAAACGGGTTGAATTGAGTGAGTCTGGGGGGATAGTACTGACCGACTTTCTGTGTGTCAAGCATACAAAAAGACGGAATTGAATGGGGTGATGGGGGAATCGCTCGCGAACAATTCGCTCGCCGCGCGCCGCCTTGCCTGGCCCCTGGTGGTCGGGTAGAGTCTGCGTGTTCGTGCATATCAACCGGTAGCTGGGGTGCGATGCAATCTGTAACCTTACAATCTGAATCGTGCAACGTGCTGGAATGGGCCAAACTGCTGGACTACCTGGCTTCCTACGCTCAATCCGTGGTCGGTGCAGAGCGGTGTCGATCGCTGGTCTTGGAAACCAGTCTGATGCAGGCCCAACTGAGGCAACAGGAAACGTCGGATCTGCTTCGATTGAGATCCGGCGTCGATCCTTTTCCTGTGCTTCGATTTCCCAATGTGGCCGAGTGGTTAGGCCGCGTCGCCAAGGGCGCCTGTCTTGAGGTGCATGAGTTGCGGGATATCGCGCTGGTCTTGGGATTGATCGATGATGTGCAGCGGTATCTCCTGCGGCATCAAGCCGATGCCCCGGCGGTGGGTGCGATGGCGGCGCAGCTGGGACCGGTGGAGGCGTATCGTCGGCTGACCCTCGCATTAAATGCCGCGATCGATCCCGATGGATCCATGCGGGAATCCGCAAGCCCTGAATTGCACCGGCTGATGCAGCGCGCCAACGACCTCAAGCAGCAGATGCGGCATCGTCTCGACCAGATGCTGCACTCGCGCCGGTATGAGGAGGTGCTGCAGGAACACTATTTTGCGCAACGGGAAGGACGCTACGTGCTCCCGATTAAGGCCGAAATGCAGGGACGGATTCCCGGTATTGTCCATGACGTCTCGTCGAGTGGGGCGACGGTGTTCCTGGAGCCTCGCGAGCTGGTGGATCTCAATAATTCCATTAAAGTCGTGGATTTGGATGTTGAGCGTGAGGTGCGGAGAATTCTGCGGGAACTGTCTGCGATGGGGGCGCCTCACCAGCCGGCGCTTGCCGGCAGTGTGACGGTGCTTGGTGAGCTCGATGCGATTTCCGCGAAGGCCGGGTTGTGCCAGCGGCTGCAGGCCGTTCCTCCACGGCTCAATGATCAGGGGCGTATCCTGCTCCATCGAGCGCGGCACCCGTTCCTGGTCTTGACCAAAGACCAGTTGGTTCCGAATGACCTCATGTTCGATGAATCCGTGCGCGTCCTCATCATTTCCGGCCCCAATACCGGCGGGAAAACCGTTACCCTGAAGTTACTGGGCTTGTTCGCGTTGATGGTGCGCTGCGGTCTGCACCTGCCCTGTGCCCCCGAGTCGGAGATGGCGATTTTTCCAGCGGTCTATGCGGATATCGGCGATGCGCAGGATCTGGCGCGGGATCTGTCCAGTTTTTCGGCCCATATCACGCAGATGGTGCAATTGTTGACGGAAGTGTCCGAGGGGACCGACGCCGACACGTCTCTCTCGCCGGTGCCTCCAGGGCGGGCATTGGTGCTGCTGGATGAGCCGGTCACATCCACGGATCCGGCTGAGGGTGCGGCGCTGGCGAGCGCACTGCTCTGCCGGCTGGCGGCGGCGGGCGTGAAGGTCGTCGCCACCACACACTATAGTTTATTGAAGGGGCTAGCGCAGGAGACGCCGGGTTTTGCGAATGCGAGTGTGGAGTTCAACATTGAAACCCTCTCTCCGACCTATCGCCTGATCCAAGGGCAGCCGGGAGGGTCGGCGGCTATCGAAATTGCCGGGCGTCTCGGGATGGATCAAGCGTTGTTGCAGGATGCCCGTGCCCGGCTGCAGGGCGATAATCGGCTGCTGGAGACCCTGCTAAACGATTGGCAGGACAAGCAACGGCGCATGAGCGAGGACCTCGCTGCCGCCACGGTCGCCAAGCAGACTGCCGAGCAGGCGGCGCGTGAGGCGCAAGAGCTACTGACCTTTCTGCAGGAGTCGGAGCGGGACGAGCGGCAGGGTTTGAAGAAAAAGCTGTCTCAGGAATTTCAGCGTGCCCGGGCGGCGGTCCAAGCGACTCTCGACGATCTGAAGCGCGACCAAAAGGTGCTCAAGGCCAAGGAAACCAAAGTCCGGCTCATCGAACTGGAGCAAGCCGTCAGTCGTGAAGTGGGGGCGGCGCAGGAGTCGATTCCCGTGGAGCAACTGTCGGTGGGGGATGCCGTGGAGGTGGTCGGGTTAGGCATGACTGGAACCCTGCTTGAATGTCCACAGGGAAAAAAGCGTGTGCGCCTGAAAGTCGGGGAAGGTGAAATTCTCGCCAACGTGGCGAGTTTGGTGGGGCTTGCACGGATGCCGCAGCCTGTTCGAAGCGCGCCTGGGAAGGCGACGGCGGTGCAGTTCAGGCGAACCAGCCAGACCCTGGCCCCCGAGGATATCCAGGAGACGCTGGATGTGCGAGGCCAGGCTGCGGACGACGCGTTGGACATCGTGGTGGCCGGCCTCGACCGTGCCAGCCTGGGCGGAAGTCCGTTCGTGCGCATCATCCACGGGCATGGGACCGGCCGACTGAGAGCCGTACTACGCGACTATTTGAAAGCGTCTCCCTACGTCGTGACCTTTCGGCCAGGTGATCGCGCAGAAGGGGGCGATGGTGTCACCATTGTCGAGCTGCGATGACCATGCATTGCGAGGCCTATGTTCGGCACTCGAAATTTTGTATGCTGAAGGGGGATAGCGCACGCCTAAAAGCAGTGGAGTGTGACATGACGTAACCGATGTGCGATCCGACGGGCGTTCCCTCCTGGCAGAACGTACTGCCTGGGGCGACGGGCCGGTCGAATCGCTCTCTTCAATGGCCTGCCGTCATGCGTCAGCGGGTCAGTCTTCAAAGTTTGATCACCCTCTCTGTGCTGTCGGTCGGGATTTTTTCCGGCACAGTCGGTCTCGTGTATGCCTATTGGCAGGCCACACAATCACTTCACGCCACCGTCGGTATTACCTTCCAGGAAATAGCCCGTCAGAGCGCAGACAAAGCCGCGCTGCTGCTCGCCAAGGAACTCGAATGGCTGCAACGGCTCAGCGCCCTGCCTGAGATTCGATCCTCCGTGGACGGCACAGGTTCCGTGAGCCAGCCTACCCTGCAGTTCGAGCAGTGGCGGGAGGAGCAGCATCGGTATTTTCACTCGCTGGCGATTGTCCGGGCGGATGGCCAATTGATCGGAGGCCGGCAGAGTGAATCCGCACGCACGTTTTATGCGCAGCAACCATGGTGGCCGGTGGTGTTCACGGAGCACCGTCCATGGGCCGGTCCACTGACCGTCGACGAGGAGGGCCATGGTTTTTGGGAAGTCGCAGTGCCGATCGGCGGACAGGGTGAATCGGTGCGGGGAGCCCTGAAGGCCGTGATCGGGACGGACCGTATCCTGTCCTCGATTGTGGGAAGCCGGATCGGCCGGACAGGACATATGATGCTGCTGGCCGACGATGGTGTGGTGCTCGTCTGCGCCATGCTGGCACCCAATCTCCACGCGACTTTTCAGGCACCGCTCGCGCAAGCACCGATGGACGTTGCCACCGCTCAAGGGCTTCAGGTGGCGCAGGATACCCATGGGGGCAAGCAAAGCATCATTGGTCTGGCCAGGGTTGTCCTGCCGGCGCAGATTGAGCAAGCGCGCGGCTGGTCCATCCTGATGCAGCAAGATCCGTCGGAGACGTTCGAGCCGTTGCTGGCCCTCATGGGGAAACTCGGGGCATTCTGGGTCGGCGCGCTCGTATTTATCCTGTGGTTGCGCTGGCGACTGGGCCGACGCATTGTGCATCCGCTCGGCGATTTGATCCAGCGGGTCAATGTGTTCGGCGGCGCCGAACCGTCGAATCTCCTTCCGTTTCAGGCCTCGTCCGCGCCCAGCGGGATTATCGAGATCGATGCGCTGGCCGCGAGTTTCTACGATCTCGCGCAACGGTTGGAGCAGGCGTCGCAAGTCAAGGCCCAGTACGTCCGTCGGTTGGAGCAAGTGAACCTTGATCTCGCCACGTCGGAGGAGCATTACCGCCTCCTATGGAACCATTCGGTCGATACCAAAATTCTGCTCGATCCCTTCGGTATCATCCGGGACGTCAATCGGCGCGGGGAGGTCACTCTCGGGCGACCGGCATCGGCCTTCGCGCAGCACCCGGTCACGGAGCTCGTTGCCGAGCCCGATCGCCCCCGTCTGCTGGAGCAGCTGGAGCTGGCGAATCGAAGCGGGGCGGACGTGCCGGGCGGGGCGATGCATGTCCCGATACCCGCCGGCGAGCTGACGATGGAGGTTGATGTGGTGCCGGTCAAGAAAGCCGGTCGTATTGAATCGATCATGGTCCAACTCCGTGATCTTACCGAGCAGCAGGCGCTCGAACGGCAATTAGTTCGGTCCGAGCGGCTGGCGTCGTTGAGCCAATTTGCCTCGATGTTTGCCCATGACATCAGGAATCCACTGGCCGGGATCAAGAAGACGCTGGAGTGGCTTGGAGGCTGCCCGGAGATGAGGAAGGATCCGCCTCGTCGCTGCCTGGAGGATTTGCGCTTCACCACCGATCTCCTGCTGGGCATGATCAACGACATGTTGGATGTCTACCAGGAGAACTATTCGGGACTGCCGTTGAGTACGTCCCCGGTGTCGCCCAGTCTGTTGATGAACGAAGTGGTGCGACTCTTTCGCTCCGAGGCCGAGGCGCAGGAGGTGCAATTCCGTCTGGAGGTTCCGCGGCAGGATGTCTGGATCATGGGAGACGGTCGGCGGTTGCAACGGGTGCTGATTAATTTGATTCACAATGCGCTGAAGTATTCCCCGCCGAGGGGCACCATCATGATTGCCGTGCAGGTGAATGGGGGACAGCCTTTTCAGGGAGCATCTGTCGCCGAGCCGTATGGCGGTTTGACCGTGACGATGCAGATCCAGGATGAGGGGCCTGGAAT
>JACOEF010000655.1 GCA_024998705.1 Nitrospira sp. | reverse complement strand
CCGTAGTCTTGGTTGAACACGGTTAATAGAAAGCGCTTCGCAGATCCTGACACTCTCTGGCTGCTATCTGGTGCCGCGCCCGACGTGGCCACGATGTCATCGAGGTCAGCAAACTCGGGATGGTCTTCTGGACGGACATAGGTGAAGCCGTCGTTTCCAATTCGGAGCGGTGTAAATTCAAATACAGTATTCCGGAGCTTGGCATCAGAGTGGAAGTAGTTTTCATCAATGCGGGACGTCGTCGTGATAATAAAATACGGCAAGTGATACTTGGGAATAATTTCCTTACTGAGGTCCACTAACGTCCGAGTTTGACCTCGATGGAATGTGTCACGGATGTTTGATTCATAGATGTGATGGCCCAGGCTGGTATTCAGATGCGTACCCCAGATACCATTCAAAACGAAGTTGACTGCACTCATCGGCACGAGATCTATGCCAAAAGATGCAAGGTAAGCTGGTATCCCGAGAAAGTGGGCGTGCTCTCGGAGATAGCCTTGTGCATAGCCGTTGGGATCGAACGCTTCTTTATCATAGGCGTCGGCCTGGCCTGACGTCGGCGGTTGGGAGTAGTACCACGACAGCGCATAGGCACCGCCTGACGTGCCCGATAGGACATCCACATGCTTGAAGAGAGTTTCCTGAGGAGGGGCGTTTAGGACGGGTTTTTCGTGGAGACCTTGCATCACACCTATAGCAAACGCTGCTGAACGAATACCTCCACCGGAAAAGGAGACACAGACCTGGGGTCGTTGAGTCGTTGAGGAAGGACCTTTCCGGTTATATTGCCATTCATTTTCGGCGTACCATTTCATTTCGGCTACATTTTCCTTGCCGAGCTTGCAAATTTCCGGATCGCTATTCTGAACGCAATCCGGCGTGTCAGTCGTAAACATGGTCCCTTTTACATGATGTGGCGCAGCGACACGCGGAACTTCGCATCCAAACAATGTGGCCGTCATCACGCATATGAACATTAAGATGGGACGCATTGAGTGACCTCTTAGTAAGCGAAAGTTGGCTCAGAAGTAGCGCTCCTACAGATCGCTAATCCCGACTCTAAACAGGACCATACGTAGTTAGGAGCGTGACAGCCGCAGGAATTATGCCAGCCCTTGTGCTTAGCAATTTATTCCTGAAAGGTCTGCAGCTAGAGCAGCTTGTTCTGATCGTCGGGTTGAGCTGTGGTATGGACGGCTATATCTGATGAGATAAGCTGATGGGTGCGATAGTCAGAGAATGGGCGTGATTCTTGTACGTAGCAGGTATATCTTTGTAATCAGACTTTCAGGCCATGTGTGGCTTTGGCATGGCATAGAAACAATACATATTATCAACCGGGTTTTTGGTCTTGATTGCTGAGCTATGGGATCACTCATTATCCCCAAGAATGGCAGTATCAGTATAGATACACTAGTATCCAATTGTATACGCTGTTCGGATTCAGATATTTCTGTAGTTGAGATCATATATCAAATTGAATCCTAGAATACGCGTTCCCAATTTGATCAATCTCACATCACAACAGGATCATTGAAACCTTGAAATAATGCTGCTTAATTTGAAATCCTCTCGGTGGCTGACTCTATTGCTGCTGTGCCTAATACTGACTAACTGTTACTTTATTTCGAAGCCGGATACCTGCGAGTGTAGTCATTGCCTAGCGAAATCGAGTCTCAGCGGTGAGCTAAAGGAGCTAGTCTCCGGTACCGGTAAACTCGCAGAAGATGTGGCTGATGTTTGTGCGTGCAGGCCCTGGAACAGGAGCCTAATTAAAGTGGAACAAGGCCAAACCTATGTTTTCTCAATTTTGGAGGAGACAGAAGAATGGGTTGACGGCTCAGTAGCCTCTACACCGGAGACTGGATGGCTAAATCCTTTTCTCAGATTCGGCGGAGCGACAATTGCCTTCCTAAAACGTTCCGACAAAGCGAATTGGTATGCGTTAGTGGGAGCCTTGGACTCCTCTGATGCGGACAGTTTCGTGATATTTGAGCCAAACTGGACGTCTGGCGAAGAAAGAAACGGGTCATTGATTGCTTCTCGTCCTATAACAATGACAAGAGATGGAGAGCTTTACTTTTATGCAAATGACATGAACGGCCGCTATTTCAATAACAAGGGGGGCTTACGATTACATATTAGGCGCATCAAATAGGGCTTTGTCCTACGGAATAAATGTTCAGCAAACATCTTGAAGGTACCGCCTTTAGGCAGAGCGGGTCACGAGCCAGCTTACCGGGCTACGCTCCTCCTTGTTTATGAAAGGGTTTAGCGTGCGTTCAATGGCACATCTCTCCTCTCCTCCTCACCACAAGCGACTGCAATAAAACTATTTCACTTACGACGTTTATTACCGCTCTTCAAGATCATCTTTTAAGTGCCACACTTGGGCGCCTTGATCTTCCCCCGCTTTGGTGGACACCGGGTTACGCGACAGCGGCCCTTGCTTCGTACTCGGCTGGGGAGTGATAGCCGAGGGTCGAGTGGCGCCGCT
>JACOEF010000190.1 GCA_024998705.1 Nitrospira sp. | reverse complement strand
CGGCAAGACGCTGGATATCCCGTGGCTGCTGTCTAACGGCTACCGCGTTGCCGGAGCGGAACTGAGCGCACTCGCCATCGACCAACTGTTCTCGAGCCTCGGGGTGACACCAACAATCACAAAGAACGGTCGCATCGCCCACTACCACGCAAACAGCATCGACATTTTTGTCGGCGATCTCTTTGATGTGACGAGAACCATGCTGGGGCCGGTGGATGCGATCTATGACAGGGCCGCCCTGGTCGCCCTTCCGGACACCATACGCAACCGCTACACCGCACACGTCACAGACATCACGGATCACGCGCCGCAGCTGCTCATTTGTTATGAGTATGACCAACGCGCGACGGAAGGCCCTCCGTTCTCAATCAGCCACGAGGAGGTCCGCCGGCACTATGCAACTCGGTACCAGCTCAAGCTGCTCACCAGCGAAGATGTGCCCGGTGGACTCAAGGGAAAATGTGCGGCGACCGAACATGTGTGGCTGCGACAACAGAACTGAGGGACGTAGGTAGCACGCCACCAGGCCCTGCGCAGGCGGAGGACGGCGTCCGATCCAAGCAGGTTCTCTCTGGTCGGCGACTCGTCAGCGTTGGGCTTGGCAATGCCCTGTTGGGCTCAGCCTCACGTAGTAGGCGTCGGAGTGATAAAACTGAGGCAGTGTGAACGAGAGCTCATCCGTCTCCACGGAGAGCGTACGATCGAGGGTGACAACGGGCGACTCGAGAGGAGCGGACCCCACATCTGGTATTTGTTCGGCGCAGAGATGCGCCGTCCTGCTGTCCGGCGAGGGAAACAAATGCCCGATATTCTTCAGCACGACTCTCGTTTCTTCAGGCGAATCGTCTTCGTATTTCCCCAACAATAACCGCACCGTGCCGGACGGCTTGTCCAGAGCCGCGAGGGCATGGAGCTTTGCACGATCCGTCATCGAATAGAGCCTGACGCCCTCCATCTCCGCATAGGCCTTGTAGATGTGCCACCCCGGCCGTTTCTGCTTCCGATCGACATACAACAACCCGTCCAGCGTGGGGTTATCACAGGTGTTCTCCACGTTGTCCCGGCTCGTATCCTGAGGATCCGGCCAACAGGCATGCATCGCACTGAGGATGTCCGCCCGCTCATACACCGCCAGCACTGCGGCGGTATATCCGGTGATCGTCCAGGACTCCTGCCCCAGGATTTCGTTCACTGAAATCGGCCGCTGAAGCCCGCGCGCCTGCAAATACTCGCGCAAGTCTGCCACATAACTGAGCGCCTCGGAGGGGTCTGCATATTCATGATAGGCCACCACATCCGGAAAGACCGCGTGGGCGTGACTCCACTCCAGAAACGGCTTGAGTAATCGATATCGGCTCACGCTCGGACCGACGATCTTCGCGCCGGGCATTCGCTGCCTGATGCGCTGATAGGCCAGTCGCCAGCCTTCCTTAAGTCGTTCGTTGTCATTGAGAGGAACGGTCGCAAGATCGGGTTCATTGTAGATATCCCAGATGACCGACAATTGTCGCTGCAGCACCTGATCGATCACATGGTCCACATGCGCCAGCCAGGGCCCATAATTGTCGTCGAGACCAATCTGGTTGATATCGAAAATCTGCAGCGCGCGATGCTCGAAGACCAATCCGAGGGTGAGTTGAAACTCCGTCACCCCGGCCTGCTTGAGCCGGTCATAGTTGTTCAACACATAGCCGGTGTTTCCGCGAAAACTGGTCGGCTTCAAGGGAAGAATCAGTTCCATCGGCGGGTCTGTCGGTTCGATACTGACCAGATACCCGTTGGCCCGATGATTCATCGGACCCTGCTCGACGCCCAGATCGACCATGATGGTGCCGGCCAGACTCCAGGGTGCGCACAACAAGATGAGGGTACCTGTCAGCAGACTGATGATCGAGGTAGGTCGCACGGACAAGGCTCCTCCCAGGCCGCATGCCAATCAACGAAAACCAAAGATCTTCGGTTGTACTGCCGGGAAATACTGGAGGTCAAGATGGAGAGGATGGGATCACGCGGCGACACACAAATCGCGCCATCGCGGAAGCTGAGGTAGAAACTGCTCACGTGCCAGATAGTGTTCATCGAGACCGGACGCTTCGGCCGGATTCTCTCCGGAGCGGGTCTGGGCCTCAGCCATGGCATTCGCCACATGCACGGCAGTCACGGCACAGAACCCGGATCCCTTATAGTCGGCAGGATGGTGGTGATAGGCCACCGCCTCCACAATCCCGTCGCCGAGTCCCCAGATTCCCAGCAAATACGCCCCGACATGGGCATGATCCGCCCCGAACACCTCTCGCTCGGCTTCCCAATCGGGTATCTGTTTTGTCTGCATCAATTCCAGTACGCGCGCGTAGTCGTCGGGCTTATTTGCCACCAGTACCAACACCCCTACATCGTGGAGCAAGGCAGCGGTAAACGCTTCGTCCATGACCTGCTGGCTCGCCCCGGCTTCCTTCGCAATCCGGCGTGCGCACGTGCCGGCCTGCATCGCGTGCCGCCACAACTCATCCAGCGAAAAGGACGGCACCTTCGTCTGATCGAACTGCGCAAAGACCTGGCTGGAGAGCACGAGCGACTTGATCG
>JACOEF010000087.1 GCA_024998705.1 Nitrospira sp. | reverse complement strand
CTTTCGCGGCTATCCCGTGGCTCAGCTCATGACGCAGGGCAAGACGGGGGTTGGCAAACTGGGGACGGGCGCTCCTCGCAGTCTAAAAGAAGTGCATGTGGATCTGTCCGCCGGGATCGTCTCTCAGTGGGATGAGACCAAGATCAAAGCCGTCTTGCAGTGGATCTTTGCCCAGAAGGGCCATGTCACCCGCATTGATGTGGCCCTGGATGACCGGGAGGCCACCGTCGCAGTCGACACCGTCCGGCAAGCCGTGGAAGCCGGACAGCTCGTGAGCCGATCTAAGCAATTCAAGGTCATCCAGGCGTCGAATCATCGCCAAGGCATCCGGACGGGAGAGACGCTCTATTTCGGGAGTCGGGAAAGCCAAAGCATGCTGCGGGTCTATGACAAGCGGTTGGAACTGCAGAGTCGGGGGCGGGAAGACGCGGCCTCCTACGGTGTCCGGTGGGAAATGGAATTCAAACAGGACCGGGCTCAGGCCTGTGCCAAGGCGTTACTGACACTGGATGCCGAAGACTGGCGGGCCTTCTTAGTCGGGGTGCTCCGCTCCTATGTGGATTTTCGAGAAACGACGCGAGAGGCCGAATCGTATGAAAAGTATCGGGCGCCCTTGGTGAGCTGGTGGGAAGCCTTGACCGAAGGCTTCAGGCGCTGCCGGCTGGTGGTCGAACGCATGCAGCAACGGCTGGATGATGTCGTCGCCTGGTTTGCCAACGCCCTCAGCCCCATGCTCGCCGTGATCGTGGCCTGTCGCGGGGATCAGTTTCTGTTGGAAATGATTTATGCGGGCACGAAACGATGGAATCAGAAGCACTATGCCCTGTTGACGCAACGCAAGAAGGTGGTGACGCCCTATGTGCTGCATCTCAAACCCCGGACATGACTACGTGTATCTCCGCGCCTGTCCAGGCTGTCAGGCCGCCGGAGCTTGGGGAGAGTTTCGAAAGGGAAAGTTCTTTGTGATCTGCAACCGCTGTCGATGTGAATTGCAATTGTTGCCAAAAATCCGGCTTGCGGGCCGGGGCGTGTGGATCAGGCGCCGTGCTGATCCGAGGGTCTGTACACAATCAGGAGGGTTGAACGATGCAAGTCAAAGCAGAGGGGGCCGTGCAGGGCTATGTGGAGCGGCGGAGCAAAGAGGGCAAGATCTTCCGATCGGTGGATCTCTATGTGAAGGGCAAAGATCCGGGCGTACTCCGGTTGGGCATTCCGGAGGATCAGATGTCACTCATTGAGGTGTGTAAGCAAGCCGAAGGCAAGCAAGCCAAGGTGTCGATCGAAGTGCGGAAATTCGAGCAGACGGGGCGCACGTTTTTCGATCTCACCGGATTGGACGTGCTGAAGTAACGGCAGAGGGAGGAAGGCCGGTGGATCTCACTATTCTACTCGTGGCGGTCCTGTTGCTGGCCTTCCTCACCGGTCTCGGAGTCGGACGGTTATGAAATTCCTGTCTCTCATGACGTATCTCGGGTTGGTCTGGGCCCTCTTCGTCTCACTCTGCCTGGCACCCGGCGAATCCTTAGGGCAGACCACCACGCAATATGCGCGGGTGGTGGCACAAGCGGAGCGCATTGCCTATCTGGCCGCGCAACGGTCGGCGCTGGCCTCTCAAGTGGCGACTGCGGCTTTGGCACCCTCGGCCGCCTCAATGGCAGTTCGCATGGTGGCCGGGCCGGTGGGTTGGGCGGCTCTTGGCGTCAGTGCGGGTCTGGTGCTGGCCCAGATGTATTATTCGCAGAGCGACCTCTCGGCCGTCAAAACTGCCGCGTCCACGCCAGGCGGCTGGCAGGTCGCGAGCACCAATGCCGGTGTGCAGACGTGTCCTGGTTTTGGGACGAACACGCCAGGCAATCCGGCGTATCCCAATGCGACCATTCAGTTCAGCGCCACGAATGTGCCGCTCTGCGCCGTGGATACCGAGTATCAGCATGATTGGGTGGTCGGGCCTTTTCAGAGTCTCAGCACCGCCGTCTTCTTTACCGGCAACTTCTTCGTCAATGGGCCTGCGGTCGGCGGCGACAGCCTGTATGTCTGCCATCGCATGGGGATTCCCGGTTCACCTTCACCGATTCAAGATGCGTTGATTCCGCCGACCCAACAGCAAGTGGCCAACTCTGTCGGTGGGCTCCCGGCCGGCGATCCGAAGTCTGTCGAAGCTCACACGAATCCAGTCGGCACCAATGGCACGACGCAGCCGGCCGATACGACGGTGTCGCAGGCAGTGACTCCGACCGAAATGCCAACAACGGTGAAGCCGAAGCCCGTCCCTGCCGGGGATATTGTGGTGGCAGACAACGTCCCGCCTCCGGCTAGTACGCCGCAGCAGACCACGCAACAACAGACGACGACCACGACGACCACCACGACGCAGAATCCCGACGGCTCCACGACGCAGCAGGAAGAAACGCAAGCCACGACTTCTTGTGCGGTCGGCTCGCATGAGAACAGGACCTTCGGGACGGTCCTGCAAGCCCATCAGACTATCTGGGGCACGAGTGGCCTGCTTGGCACGTTGAACCTGCTCAAGTCCCTGACCTGGCCTTCAACCTTGCCGGTGATTGCCTTACCCTCGGCCTTCTTCGGCAACCAGCAGGTCGATTTTAATCAATGGGCCTGGTTCTTCACGGTGCTGCGCACGCTGGTCATTGCCACGGCCTCGATTGCTGCCTATCGCATCATCTTTGTCGGGGGAGGCCAGACCACATGACGGCCATTCTGACCCTCATCTATTGCTGGCTGCAGGAGTTCTTCTTCTCGCTCACTGACTGGGGATTGAGCATCTGGGATTCGCTGCTCTCCGTGGCGGACAGCACGCTCGCCGCCATTGGCACCGCAGGCCTCACCCTGCCGGTGATTCCGGATCAATATGCGTGGGTGCTGGGCGCGACGGGTATGAGTCAGGCGCTGGCCATCCTGGCGAGCGCCATGGGGACCCGGTTTTTGCTCCAAACCATTCCATTTGTGCGGTGGGGCTCATGAACCAGTTGGTGATGGGCTGGGCCTATGCCTGGACGGTGATCTTGGCCGTGTGGATCTGGGTGTATCTGAGGAGTCTCCGATGATCGAACTGTATGAAGGGGTGCCAGGCTCGGGCAAGTCGTATCACGCGATCTGCGAGAAATTCTTGCCCTGGGTCAAACAAGGCCGACGGCTCTATATCGCGGTGGATGGGATTTATTTGGATCGGCTGTCCTTGTTCACCGGCATCGAACTGTCTGTTCTGGAACAACAAATCACGCTGTGGAAGGACTCCATCGAAGTCCTGCAAGCCTTCCAACATGTCGAGCCCGGTTCAGCGGTCATTATCGACGAAGCGCAAACCGTCTTTCGGTCCATGCAGAAGGTGGAGCCAGGATTGCTCCGTTGGCTGGAAACGCATCGGCATTATGGCGTGGATATTCTGCTCATGAGCCAGGACTTCAGACAGATGTCCCAAGGCGTCACCCGACTGATCGAAGCCACGGTGAAGTTTCGCAAACTGGCCTTCGTCGGCATGTCGAAGAAATATCAGGGCAAGGTGCGAGGCAATCCGGAAGACCATGACGTGATCCGGGCCTTTGTCGGGACCTACTCACCGGCGGTCTACGCCTACTATTCGAGTTATGCGTCGGCGGCGATTCGGGAAGAGAAGCGCAGCCATACGGTCTTCAAGTCGGCGCGGGTCGCCATCGGCATTGCGGCGGGCCTGTTCGCGATCGGCCTCATGGTGTGGCGGCCCTGGTCGTCGTTGAGCAGCACCAAAGGAATGGCGGCAACTGGTGTGAGTGGCGCTCCAAGCTTGCCTCCGCCTCCATCCGTGCCGGCGTCGGGCAG
>JACOEF010000654.1 GCA_024998705.1 Nitrospira sp. | reverse complement strand
CAGTCGCAGGACGGGACAAAATTTCTCGCTGCGAAGGATGCGGGGCAGCGTGTGAAGAAACGCAAAATCGACTGGGATCCGAAGACCTACCCGGTACTGACCTGGCGGTGGCGTCTTCATAAGGCACCAAGCGGGTCGGAACCGATTGCGGCGTTGTATGCCTCATTGGATACCTATCTCATGTTCATTCCGGTGTTCACCAAATACATCTGGAGCGCCGGTAAGCCGGAGGGGACATTCGTTGAGGGCGGGATGTTCAGCGGCTCCGAGTTGGTGGTGCAGAGCGGCGTGCTTCCGGTCGGGGAATGGGTCGAAGAGCGTGTGAACGTCTACGAGGACTTCAAGCGTATTCATAAGCATGAGCCGGCAGAAAAAGCCTGGGGCATTTCCCTGTTTGCCGGCCCTGGTGTCGAGATTGATTTTGGCGCGGTCACGGTGAGTGCAGCCAAGTGAGCGGCTGCCTGTCTCACGAACAGATGGGGCGACTATGGAAGCGATGACCCGACCGTCACCGAGGGCGTGGTTCGACGTCGTCTTTGGAGTGGTCGTCATGGGCACGGTCGGTGCGCTGATCGGCACGATTCTGGGCGGCTCGTCCATTCCCCTGGCCTGCGGTCTTGGGTTGGCGCTTGGTGCCGTCGTCGGTTTTCTCGGTGGGCGTCGATTCCTGGTCAGTATTTTGGTTGGTACGGTCCTGGGAGGCCTGTTGGCATGGTTGGTTGCGGGCGTTGAGAAGGTCTCATTTGGGGCGGGGGCTGGTGCGGCCATGGGTGGATTCCTTGGCGTGCAGATTTCAATGTTGTTGGACATACGCGCGGCGCGCAAAGCCGCGGCGCTGGAAGCGAGTGACGACGCAACTGCGGCGCATGCAGCGGTCACCAAATCATGAGGTGCGAGTAACCCAATGGAAAACAGGGGCGTGTTGATCGGGTCGATTATCTTTGTGTTCGGGTCGTTTATCCTGATGATTGGCGGCTTAGTCTATGAATCCTATAAGGCCAAGCAGATGCGTCAGCTGGCGCTGTCGATCACCACGGAAGCCAAGCCGGTTGCCGCAGCCGCGGCGCAAGATTACTCCATGTATAAGACACTTGTCGGTGACGACGGCCGTGAGATGGTGCAAATTTCTGAGGGGCCGTTTGTGATGGGCAGCCGGGACAATGATAGTGATCCAGACGAAAAGCCTGAGCACCAGGTGTATCTGAAATCCTATTTTCTGGATCGACACGAGGTCACGCAAGATGCGTATGAACGCTTTGCCAAAATGACGAAGCGACTCAGGCGAAAGATTGAAGTGTTCGAGGAAGATCCCGCCAAGTTGCTCAAGCCGGAATATCCCATGATCGCCGTTACCTGGGATGATGCCGAGGCCTATTGCAAATGGGCCGGCAAGCGATTGCCCACCGAAGCGGAGTGGGAAAAGGCCGCGCGCGGAGAAGGGAAGCGTCGCTATGCCTGGGGTGAGGAATTCTTGGTGGGATACGCGAATATCGATGGCAATGAGGATGGATTTCGTTATCTGGCCCCCCCCGGTTCGTTCGAGTCAGGACGTAGCCCGTACGGAATCTACGATATGACGGGCAATGTCGGTGAATGGGTCGCAGATTTTTACGATGAGCATGCCTATCGCGGCTCGCCGTATCGTGATCCGAAGGGGCCTGATCAGGGCGAGCAGCGCGTGATTCGTGGCGGATCCTGGCGGGAGACCAAGCGAAATGTGCGTTCCTCGAAGCGATTTCAGGCGAAACCGTGGCGACATGACATTACCGTCGGCTTTCGCTGTGCCAAAGATATCGAGGCCGATGTGGTGGTGAAGTAGTCGGCCGCACCATGCTCGAAACGCGATTCAAAGTGATCTTCCTTTTG
>JACOEF010000653.1 GCA_024998705.1 Nitrospira sp. | reverse complement strand
TTTTCCTGACCGCATTTGAGCTCGGCACAGAGCAGATGGCTAATGGCCTAGGACACAAGAGAAGAAAGTGGTCCGAGTCCCTGCCATCAGCCATTCGCCATAAGCGCTTCTTCTACGAAGCCAGCTTCACCACGATCTGCTGGGCAGCGACGCTATCGAGTACCACGAGGTGACGGTCGTCGCCCGTCTTCACCAGGATATACCCCTTCGTCATGTCATCAATCACCCCCGTCTCAAGGCCGGTCGGCACCGAGAGCTGCACACGATCTCCCACCTCGAAGGCTGATAGAACAACAACGCGAATCCTGACACCAGCGTACTGAGCGTCGTCTGCGCGGCCAACCCAAAGAGAATCGACGTCACCCCGGCACTGGCAAGCAAGGCCGTGCCTACGGAGTGCAGTTGCGGAATCGTATAAAAATAGAACACGACCGCCACGGTGTAGCCACGACCTGCCGCAGCCTGATCAACAGCGTCGACGCGGCCTGATCTTTCAAGAGAGCCCCGGCCCGGCGCACCCCCAGCTTGATCGTACGAGCCAAGAACCAGGTAACCAGGATGAAGAAGCATGCGTAAAACGCGGTCCCGACGAATGTCGAAGAGTCGATGAAATCTCCACGGACAAACACATCCGTAAAAGACATCGGCACCTCCATGGCACAACGTAT
>JACOEF010000020.1 GCA_024998705.1 Nitrospira sp. | reverse complement strand
CGCTCTGGGTCCATGTCACCCTCAGTATGTTGGGTACGGTTGGCTTTGCCGTCGCATTCGTCGCCGGGGTGATGTATCTCATTCAGGATGGCCTTCTCAAGTCGAAGCGCTTCAATGTGCTCTATGCAAAACTGCCTGCGCTGGATTATCTCGATCACTTGAATCAGCAGTCAATCGTCATGGGGTTTCCACTGTTGACCCTCGGGATCATCAGCGGCGCCTTCTCAGCGGAGATTGTGCGCGGTACGTATGTGAACTGGAATCCGGAACAGACGTGGGCCATGGTGACCTGGGGCTTCTACTTCGCTGTCCTGGTCGGGCGTTTGACCATCGGATGGCGGGCCAAACGAGCCGCATATCTGACCATCATTGGGTTTGCCGGCGTGATTTTGACCCTGATCGGTGTAGTGTTGAAAAGTCACGGATCGGTGTCCTGACATGCATGTCATCGTCGTTGGATTAAGCCATAAGACTGCCCCGGTCGAGATTCGTGAGAAACTCGCCGTGCCTGAAAGTCGGCTCAGGGAAGCTCTCAGTCGCCTCTGTTCCTATCCCGGTGTGCGCGAAGGGTTGCTCCTCTCGACGTGTAACCGAGTGGAAGTCTACGCGGTCGTCGAAGAGTTGGAAAGCGGGTATGGTCGTGTGCAGGAGTTCCTGGCGGATGCGCATCTCTCCCTCTCCTCGGACCAGTTGACCCCCCATCTCTATTGGCACGCCGGGGACCGCGCCATCGGACATCTCTTCCGTGTCGCCTCCAGCCTCGACTCGATGATCGTCGGGGAATCACAGATTCTCGGGCAGATCAAAGATGCGTTTGAGGTCGCGCTCACACACAAGGCGTCCGGCTTGTTGCTGAATAAGATCGTCAAAAAAGCCATCTCGGTGGCCAAGCGGGTGCGTACCGAAACCAAGATTGCCGAGACGGCGGTGTCGGTGAGTTATGCGGCGGTGGAGTTGGCCAAGAAGATCCTTTCGAATCTGACCGAGAAGACCGTGTTGCTGATCGGAGCCGGGGAAATGGCTAAGTTGGCGGCGCGCCACCTGATTGCCAACGGCGTGCGCCAGGTTCGGATTACCACCCGTAATTTTCAGCATGGCTTGGAATTGGCGCAGCGGTTCAACGGCACGGCGGTGCCGTTTGAGGACTACAAGACGGAATTGGCGGGGGCCGACATCGTGCTGGTGTCCACCGGGGCCTCGCATTACCTGGTCACGGCCGATGATGTACAGCGCGCCATGCGACAGCGCATGAGTCGACCCATGTTCTTGATCGATATTTCGGTGCCACGCAACATTGATCCGGCCGTCCGCCCGATTGATGATGCATTCCTCTTCGATATCGACGATCTCCACATGCGGGTCGAACAGAATCGTGAAGATCGGTTGCGGGAAGCGGCGAAGGCCGAACACATGGTCGTGGAGGAAGTGGCGGTGCTCGGCCAGTGGCTACAGTCACTGGAAGTCACGCCGACGATCGTGGCGTTACGTAGTCGCACCGAAGAGATCAAACGGCGTGAGGTCGATAAAATCTTGGCGCGGCTGTCGCATCTCTCGTCCGAGGATCGCGCTGCCGTTGAAGCGTTGGCCTCGGCCATCGTCAACAAGATGGTCCATGGCACGATGGTCACGTTGAAAGCTGAGGCCAATTCCTCGGGCGGCGCGACGTATGTCGATGCGGCCCGCCGGTTTTTCAATCTTGAAGAGACTCCTGCTGTGTATCCGCCCGGACCATCCGACGTCTCGGAGCCTCCGGACGAGAACATCGCCGGCAACGGAGTTGGTCGTTTGCCGGAGTCATCACTGGTCCAGCACACGAGCAAGGAGCGCGGCAGGCGGGTCCGCTGACACCGCCGGTGAGAAATTTCATGATCAGATTCGTTGACCCTTGTGACCGGGCACCCATGGCCGCTCGAGCGAGTGACGGCCGCTCATGAATCGCACATCACTTATTCTTGGCACGCGCGGCAGCAAGTTGGCCGTGCATCAAAGTCAGTGGGTGCAAGCGCGCCTTCAGGAACTTGCACCCGGCCTGACCATCTCGCTGCAGCGTATTCAAACCTCGGGCGACAAGATCCTCGACGTTCCGTTGGCAAAAATCGGCGGCAAAGGGCTGTTCGTGAATGAGATCGAGGACGCCCTGTTGAGCAAAGAGATCGACCTGGCCGTGCACAGCATGAAAGACGTGCCGACGGCGCTGCCGGATGGAGTGGACATTTTGTGTGTGCCGCCGCGCGAAGATCCGCGGGATGCGTTGATTACGCGTGACGGTTCCCGGCTGGACCAGCTGAAGACGGGCGCCAGAATCGGCACCAGCAGCCTGCGTCGGCAAGCCCAGTTGCTGCACTACCGCCCTAAGTTCACCATCGAGATGTTGCGCGGCAATCTGGACACACGCCTGAGGAAACTCCGTGAGGGACAATTCGACGCGATTGTCCTTGCTGCGGCAGGATTGAGACGGCTTGGATGGGACGCGGAGATCACCGAATATCTTCCGGTGCAGCTCAGTCTGCCCGCTATTGCTCAAGGTGCCCTGGGTATTGAAGCCCGCAGCGACGACCCTTTTATGCGTGAGCTGTTGAGCCGGTTTGAGCATCGCCCAACCCGCATTACCGTCACGGCGGAACGCGCTCTCTTGCATCGCCTCGAGGGCGGATGCCAAGTGCCTATTGCGGCGCATGCCGCGCTGGAGGGCGACAAGCTGACGGTTGATGGCCTGGTGGCCAGTGTGGACGGACGTCGGGTGATCCGTCATCAAATCCAAGGTCCGGCGAGTGAAGCCCAGGCTCTGGGGACGACGCTTGCGGAACGGTTGCTGGCCGATGGGGGGGATGTGATCCTCAAGGAAATTTACGGACAGTCGTGAGTAGTATGACGACGCGTACAGGTACAGTGTATCTCGTCGGGGCCGGTCCCGGAGATCCCAAGCTGCTGACGCTACGCGGCAAGGAATGTCTGGAGCAGGCCGATGTGGTGTTGTACGACTACCTCGCGAATGAAGCACTGTTGCAGCATGTGTCTCCCAAGGCTGAACGGGTGTACGTCGGTCGTCGTGGTCGAGGTCAATATCGCGATCAGGCAGAAATCAATCGGTTGTTGATCGATCATGCGCAGGCCGGGAAACGCGTGGTCCGCTTGAAAGGCGGCGATCCGTTCGTCTTTGGGCGGGGCGGGGAAGAGGCGGAAGCGGTGGCCGCCGCAGGGTTGGAATTTGAAGTCGTACCAGGTGTGACAGCCGCCGTCGCGGCGCCGGCGTATGCGGGGATTCCGGTCACCCATCGGACAATGGCGTCCACCGTGACGTTCGTGACCGGACACGAAGACCCCACGAAAGATCGGAGCGGTGTTGAATGGCGGCGCCTGGCAACCGTACACGGTACCCTGGTCTTTCTCATGGGGATGACCAACCTGCCGAAGGTCGTTCAATGTCTTCAAGCCGAAGGAAAAGAGGGCACCACGCCGGTTGCGCTGATCCGGTGGGGGACGCGTGCCTCGCAACGAACCGTGGTGGGGAGCTTGGACGATATTGTAGCCAAGGCGGCGGCGGCTCATATGGAACCGCCCACGGTCATCGTGGTCGGTGAGGTGGTGCGTCTCAGGGAGCAACTCAGTTGGTTCGAGCGCCGGCCGCTCTTTGGAAAACGGATCCTCGTGACGCGGCCGAAGCCGCAAGCGGCGGAGTTTTCCGATTTGATCGCGGCTCAAGGCGGAGAACCGGTGGAATGTCCGACCATCGAGATCGCGCCCCCGGAGGACAGGGCTCCATTGGATCGGGCTCTGGCTCGTCTGACGACCTACAATTGGTTGATCTTCACCAGCGTGAACGGAGTCGCTCCATTCATGACCAGACTGCTGGAGACGCAGCGTGATGTGCGCGCGTTGTCCGGCCTCACCATTAGTTGCATCGGACCGCGTACGGCGGAGGCGCTGGCCGCCTATGGCTTACGTGCCGACCTGATTCCGGAGCAGTTTCAAGCAGAGGGGATTCTGGAGATGTTGGCCGCACGGCAGATGCGCGGGGCGCGCGTGTTGATTCCGCGGGCATTGGTGGCCCGGGAGCTGCTTCCGGATCAGCTACGTGCGCAGGGGGCGGACGTGGACGTGGTGCCGGTGTATCGCACGGTCAGACCTGCGGTTGCGACGGATCGCCTTATGGTACAACTTCGGACGGGCGGGATCGATGTGATTTCCTTTACGAGTTCCTCGACGGTGAGGAATTTCGTCGAGTTGTTTCCGACGAAGGAAGCCTTGGTGCGGTCGGTTGGGGCGACGACGGTGGCGTGCATCGGACCTATTACTGCGGGGACTGCCCGCGAAGCGGGTCTCACCGTTCATGTGATGGCGGGACAGAACACCGTTCCAGCGCTTGCGGACGCCATCGTGGATTTTGTTGTAAACCCGATCGCAGGTCGAACCGCTTCGGCGGTGAGCCATTGACCGGATGGCAGTGATCACGAAGATGTTTCTTACTAACAGGGAGGATATGGCATGGTTCCAGTAAAGTCATTTATGGTTCCGAAGGACAAGTTCATCACCGTTGAGCGTGACGTGGAGGTGCGCTCCGCAGGGCGAGTCATGCGTGACCGCAACATCGGTAGTCTGTTCGTCACGAACGGCAAAGATGTCATCGGTATTCTGACCGACACGGACATGGTGCGGCGGGTGGTCGCGACCGGGGCCGACATGACCAAGACCACCGTCGAGCAGATCATGTCCGCGCCGCGCGTTACCATCGAAGAGCACAAGACGCTGCTGGATGCGAACGACTTGATGGCGCGAACCCATCTCCGGCATCTCGGTGTCACGAAAGACGGGCAGCTGGTCGGCATGATTTCGGTGCGCGATCTGGTGGTGTTCCTGACCAATTTGCCGAGGAAGTGAGCGGAGCATGGCCTTTCCGATTCAGCGCCTGCGTCGTCTGCGGGAGACGGAGCCGCTCCGGCGGATGGTTCGAGAAACGAGCCTGACACCGAATGACTTCATCTATCCGGTGTTCGTGACCGAAGGGCAAGGACGGCGCGAACCGATCGCCTCGATGCCGGGACAGTCGCGGTTGTCCATCGATCTCCTGATCAATGAAGCGCAAGAGGTCAAGTCCCTGGGCATTCCGGCCATGATTCTCTTCGGGATTCCCGATCAGAAGGATGAGCGCGGCAGTTCCGGGTTCGACCCGGACGGAATCGTGCAACGCGCGACTCGCGCGGTGAAGGCACAGGTGCCGGATCTGGTGCTGATCACCGATGTCTGCGTCGATGAGTACACGAGCCATGGCCATTGCGGCATCGTTCGGGGCGGCAAAATTCTCAACGACGAAACGCTGGATTGTCTGAGGACTATGGCGAAGACCCATGCACAGGCGGGAGCCGATATGGTCGCGCCATCTGACATGATGGACGGCCGCGTGGCCGCGATTCGCGATGAATTGGATCGCGCCGGATTTGCCGAGATTCCCATCATGGCTTACGCGGCTAAGTTCGCCTCGTGTTTTTACGCGCCGTTCCGTGATGCCGCCAATTCCAGCCCGCAGTTCGGCGACCGCCAGTCCTATCAGATGGATCCGGCCAACAAGCGGGAAGCCTTGCGGGAGATCGATCTGGATATCGAAGAGGGGGCCGACATCATCATGGTGAAGCCGGCCATGCCGTATTTGGATATCATCGGCGCGGCGCGCGAGCGGACGCTGCTGCCGATCGCCGCCTATCAGGTGAGCGGCGAATACAGCATGATCAAAGCGGCGGCGCAAGCAGGGTGGCTCGATGAGCGCCGCGCGATGTTGGAGTCGCTGTTGTCGATCAAGCGAGCAGGCGCCGAGATGATCTTGACCTATTTTGCCAAAGAGGCTGCCAGGCTTCTGCAGTCACGGTCCGTATGAAGATTTCCCACGGTCTCACCCCATCCACAGCCAGACCCTATTCGGTCGTGACCATCGGAAATTTTGACGGGCATCATCATGGTCACCGGGCTCTTCTCGACCAGGTCGTGGCGACAGCCCGGCGCGAGGCCGGCACGGCGTTGGTGCTGACCTTCGATCCACATCCCGTCAAGATCCTGGCTCCGCAGGTCAACCTCATGTTTCTGACCACGCCGGAGGAAAAACTGGCTCGTTTCGAAGCCGCGGGTATTGATGAAGTCGTTTTTCTTGAATTCACCACGGCGTTTGCCGCTCTGAGCCCGGCTGAATTTGCAAAACAGGTCTTGTGCGACGGCATCGGCACACGGGAGTTGTATGTCGGGGCGCATTTTGCCTTTGGAAAAGGCCGGGCCGGACGGATTGCGGATCTGCTCGAATTCGGCGCTCAGCTCGGCTTTCGCGTTCATCCGATGGCGCCCGTGACCATTGACGGCGAGATTGTGAGTTCCACACGTATCCGACAGCTGATCCAAGCGGGGGAGTTGCAAAAGGCCCTCCGCCTGTTGGGGCGTCCTTACAGTATCGAGGGGACCGTCATTGCAGGTGCCCATCGCGGAACGGAACTTGGCTGGCCGACTGCCAATCTTCGGCTTCCGGAGGGGCGTGTGATTCCGCCGGATGGAGTGTACGCGGCACAGGTGTGCTGGCAGGGGACGAGCCTGAAGTCCGTGGTCTACATCGGAACCAGGCCGACATTCGGCGCCGGCGAGCGGCTCCTGGAAGTCTCGATTCTGGATGAGCGGCTCGAATTGTATGGAGAAGTGATTCGAGTGGATCTGCTCAGCTTTATTCGCGAGGATCGTGTTTTTTCCTCAGCGGAGGCGCTGACCCAGCAAATTGCGCTGGATGTGGAGGCAGCTCGGGCACACTTGCGCGACGTGGTGATCACCGACCCGCTCTCGACTCTCCTGCCTCGGTCATGAGCCATGAGAGGTTCTCCGACAGGTCTCCCTCACCCGCTCCATAAGCAGGTCATCCGGGCTATTCGTGCACGAACGTTGCTCCATCCGGGGCAGCAGGTTCTGGTGGCCGTATCAGGAGGGCCGGACTCCGTAGCCTTGCTGTCCATTCTCTGCCAACTTGCGCCGGCCTGGAATCTTTCGCTGACGGTCGTTCACTGCAACTATGGCCTGCGTGGCGCCGAATCCGACGGGGATGCGTCATTCGTTGCGGCGCTCTGTCGTCGGCTTCAACTCCCGTGTCTCATCAGGCCACTGACGACAGATCGGGGAGGAGCAGGAGATTCGAGTTCCTTGCAGGCACGTGCCCGGGAGTCTCGGTATCGGTTGTTTCGTGACTTGACTGCTGAACTCGGTGCCGATCGTGTGGCGCTCGGGCACACGGCGGATGATCAGGCTGAAACCGTGCTCTTGCGGATGTTACGCGGGGCCGGCTTGCGAGGATTGGCCGGCATGCCGCATATCCGGGAACGCCTCTTCGTCAGGCCGCTCCTTAATTGTTCACGTCAAGAGATTCTGGCGTATCTGGAGGCGATGGGATTGTCCTACCGAACCGATTCCAGCAACGCCAAATCGATCTACCTCCGCAATCGTGTCCGGCACGAATTGCTCCCGGTGATGCAGTCGTTGGCTCCGGCTGCCGTCCGGATGTTGGCGCGGCAGGCTGATCTTCTTCGTGAGGATGATCGGGTGCTGGATGCCATGGCGGCGCGCCGTTTGACGCAGATCACTCGAAGCCGCGATTCAGCTACGATCGTGCTTGATCGCACGGTCTGGCTCAAACAGGTGCCGGCATTGCAGCGCCGGATGCTCCGTCTGGCCCTACACGCGCTTGCTCCCTCGATCGGTGCCCCGCGAAGCGATGTGCTCCTGTCGATGGTGAGCTCCCTGGCATCGAAGAAATCGGGAACGATCTGGAACACCGGATCCGTGACGGTGGCGTGTGAACAGGATCTGATCAGATTGTACATCGAGTCCCCGGAAACTGCGGCGGGTGACCCAGGCACTGACACGACTGTCGCGGAATTTTCGGCCGAGGGGGTGACGATCGACTCGTTCCCTTCGACCGTTACCTGGAGATTGACGGGAGCGGGGATCCGGTTGCGCGCCGTAACCCAGGAGCGGGGACTGGCGCTGCTGGAGCAGTCATCGACCGCTATAGCCCTGCTCGATGCCGAACACTTGTCCTGGCCGTTAACGATCCGGACCTGGCGCCGAGGGGATTGGTTTTGTCCCACCGGAATGGCGGGGCGACGAAAGAAATTGCAAGATTACTTCACAGATGCAAAACTGGGTCGGTCTGTGCGAGAACGGATACCACTGGTGCTCTCGCGTGACGGCATTGCCTGGATCGTCGGGCAGCGGGTTGATATTCGGTTTGCCGCTACTCGTTCGACCACTCGATTTGTGCTCGCCCGTGTCACACAGCCGCTGCGCCGGAAAGGAGTTTTCTAGGAATGGAACGCATTTTTGGTCGCCCCATCGTGACGCAAGAGCAGATGCGGACTCGAATCCGTGAGCTCGGCCGACAAATTGCCTCTGATTACGCCGGAAAAGATCTTGTGTTGGTTGGGGTGCTCAAAGGCGCGTATGCCTTCTATGCCGACCTGGCGCGGGCGATCCGGATTCCGATGCGCGTGGAGTTTATTGTGGTGACGAGTTATGGCACAGGCAAGAAGAGTTCCGGCAAGGTCAAGCTCGTGTCGGACCTCACGGAGCCGATCGCCGGCAAAGATGTGCTGCTAGTGGAGGATATCGTCGATTCCGGCCTCACGGTGCAATACCTGATGAAGACGCTCTCCCGGAGAAAGCCCAGGTCATTGAAGGTCTGTACGCTGCTGAGCAAGCCTGATCGTCGAACGGTTGATGTGGATCTCGAGTATGTAGGATTCAAGATCCCGAATAAGTTTGTCGTCGGCTACGGTCTCGATTATCGACAGGAGTATCGCAATCTGCCGTACCTCGCCGCGCTCGATCAAGGTGAGGAACGGGAGCAGGAGTCTGCATGAAAGGTTGTTCCCTCTGCGGAACATATGGTAACATTCTGCAGGGTTAGCTAATTTTTCGGTCTGCCTAATATCCCCAAAGGAGAGGTGGATGAATTCACGCGTAAAGAATTTGCTGTTCTGGGTCGTGGTCGGCCTCTTCATGATCTTGTTATTCAACCTCTTCAGTGTGCCGACTCACGCGCCGGAAGATGAAGTCATATTCAGCGATTTTATGGCCAAACTCGACGAGGGTGAGGTCATGAAGGTGACTGTCAAAGCCAACCCCATCAGCGCAATTTTGAAGGATCAAAGCCGGATCAGGACCTACACGGCCGAATATCCGGAGTTGGTCAAGCATTTGCGCGAGAAGGATGTCCAGATCGAAGCTCGGCCGCCTGATGAGAGCCCGTGGTACATCACGTTCCTGGTGACCTGG
>JACOEF010000358.1 GCA_024998705.1 Nitrospira sp. | reverse complement strand
CGGCTGTGGCATCCGGACGCCCGACCTTCACCTTCACATCGAGACGACCCGCGCGAAGCACAGCCGGATCGATCAAATCCTGCCGGTTGCTTGCGCCGATGACGATGACATTGGTCAGACGCTCTACCCCGTCGATTTCCGAGAGGAACTGCGGCACGATGGTCGATTCAATGTCCGACGAGATTCCGGTCCCACGCGTACGGAACAGCGCGTCCATCTCGTCGAAAAACACAATCACAGGATGACCGTCGTCGGCGCGTTCCTTGGCCTTCTTGAACACCTCCCGCACCTGCCGCTCCGACTCGCCGACATACTTGTTCAGTAATTCAGGCCCCTTCACATGGAGGAAGTAGCTGCGGAGTTGTTTATCCTTGAGATGCCCGAGCTTTTGGCGATCGAGCTGGCCACAGCCTTGGCGATCAACGTCTTGCCGCATCCCGGCGGGCCATAGAGCGATACGCCCTTCGGAGCGCTGAGTTTGTAGTTCGAAAAGATCTGCGGATACAGGAAGGGCAACTCCACTGCATCGCGCACCTGCTCGATTTCCTTCTGGAGTCCGCCGATATGTTCATAGTCCACATCGGGGACTTCTTCGAGCACCAGTTCCTCGGCTTCCGACTTCGGCAACTTTTCGATGACGCAGCCGGATCGTGGATCGTATAAGAGATGATCGCCGACGCTGAGGCGCTCACTCAACAACGGCTCGCCAAGCTCCGCGACTTTCTCTTCATCGAAGTGCAGCGTCACCAGCGCCCGATTTCCTTCCAGCACATCCTTCAAACGGACGACTTCGCCCTGCACATCGAATCCACGCACCTCAATGACATTGAGTGCTTCGTTGAGGATGACCTCCTGCCCTTTGCGGAGGGATTTCGCCTTGATGGAGGGATGAAGACTCACCTTCATTTTACGGCCGGATACGTAGACATTCCCGGTGCCATCGGTATCGAGGCTGGAGAAAATCCCGTAGGTCGAGGGCGGAGCGGTCAGCTTCTCCACTTCGGCCCGCAACGTTTCGATTTGAGATTTGGCTTCTTGGAGAGTGGCGACGAGCTTCTCATTCTGCTTCGTCGTTTGCTCGAGCTGGTAGCGTGACTGGTAGAGCCGCCGAATCTCCTCCTCCATGGACTGGATTTGGATGCGAAGTTTCTCAACCTCGCGAGCATGTTCGTCGTTCTTGTGTGTCACGACTCCATCTCCGTCAGAAAGTGACTTGGTCAGGCGCTTGACGGAATCACGGAAGGACCGGATTCGGCCTGAACTCCCTTTTGATTCGGCCATCGCCCCACTCGTTGGATCAATTACAATCCCTGTCAGTGACGGTCATCAACACTGGCTCGGATTCTATCACCCGCCTAGGGGGTGGTCAACAGCAGCGGACACCGACGCTGCAACAGACACGTTCATGATTCACGCTCGATCGCTGTAAGAAATTGTTCGGTCGCGGTTTCGACATTCGACGCGCTCAAGATGGAGGACAAGACCGCCACACCGAACGCTCCCGCCTGCCGCACCTCACGTGTGCGTGAGGCCGTCATCCCTCCGATAGCAAAGATCGGAATGTTGACCCTGCGCGCGGTTTGTTCAAGTACCTGGAGGCCAAGCGGCGCCCCATACTCCCGCTTCGAAGGCGTGTCGTAAATCGGACCCAACACCACAAAGTCCGCGCCGTGCCGCTCTGCCGCCACCGCACCCTGGATGGAATGGACGGACAGCCCCAACAACTGCGAGGGCTGCAACAGGCTTCGCACCACCGGGGCCGGCAAACTACTCTCGCGCAAATGCACCCCCCGGCACCCCAGCGCCACCGCTAGATCCAGACGGTCATTGATGAACAATTGCATGTCCGGCAACGCACACTGCAGCTCGAGCGCCAACGAAAGCAGCTCTCGGATCGGGAGATCACGCTCCCGTAGCTGCACCGCACGCAAACCGGCCCTCGCCGCCCGCCCAACAACCGACACGAGCGGACGTCCGGCGGTCTGATGGCGATCAGTTACTACATACAGACGGAAATCAACGGAGGGCATGCGAGAAACATTCTGGATGCTGAATGATGCCGGCTACCTGTGGAATGCCGAGACAGCAGAACCGGGTCACCACTCACACACGAACTTCACCCGGCTCGCCGGCATCGACCCGTGATCGCTCACTGGCTATTAGAGCATCCCTTCGATCGGGCTGCTGGCCGTTGCATAAAGCTTGCGTGGAATACGGCCGGCTTTGTAGGCCAGCCGGCCGGCCCAGACACCATACTTCATCGCCTCGGCCATCGCGATGGGATCTTGTGCCCCGGCAATGGCGGTATTCATGAGGACGGCATCCGCGCCATACTCCATTGCCAGCGCGGCATCGGATGCCGTTCCGACACCGGCATCCACGATGATGGGGACCTTGACCGTTTCCATGATGATCTTGAGATTGTATGGATTACGGATCCCGAGCCCCGAGCCGATCGGAGCAGCCAACGGCATCACCGCGGGACAGCCGATATCCACCAGCTTCTTGGCCACGATCGGGTCATCGTTCGTATAGGGCAGGACAATGAACCCCTCTTTAATGAGGATCTTGGCGGCTTCGATCAATCCGGCCGTGTCCGGGAACAACGTTTTCTCATCGCCGAGAACTTCCAGCTTGACCAGATCGGAGACGCCGGCCGCGCGAGCCAGGCGGGCATACCGGACGGCATCTTCCACCGTGTAACAGCCCGCGGTGTTCGGCAGGAGGATGTATTTCTTCGGATCGAGATAGTCCAGAAGATTTTCCTTGGACCGATCCGTGATGTTCACGCGACGGACTGCGACCGTCACCACGTCCGCGCCGGACGCCTCGATCGCCTTCTTGGTCTCGACAAAATCTTTATACTTACCGGTCCCCACCCAGAGGCGAGACTTAAATTCCCGGCCGGCAATCACTAAGCGATCATTGATCGTATCCATAACTGTGGTTACCTCGCTCCGCCGCCAATAAAGCTCAATATCTCCACCCGATCCCCCTCGCGGAGTCCTCGGGTCTCATACTCGTTCCGATCCAGAATCTCCAAATTCAATTCGACGGCGACACGATCGGCGCGGATTTCCAACTCGTGCAACAGCGCGGCAACCGTCTGTCCGTCGCCGACTCCCCGAGACTCGCCGTTCACCTGAATGGTCACCGCGTCACCTCAGCCTTTCCGGATCATCCTATGAAACGAGAAAACCGATTGTCAACCAAGCCTCGTGAGGCCTTGCTGTTTGGGATCAGAACCTCGCACAATGTCGATGTAGACCGCCGGGCACACGACTATGGACGACCATCCCCACCAACTTGCCGAGATCTTTCGCGCGATGGCCAACCTATTGGCAAGCCAACGCGCCAATCCATATCGTGTCCGTGCGTATCGGAAGGCCGCTGATTCGATCCTGGCGGTGACGGGAGACCTGGCTGATCTGGCCGCGCGGCATCGACTTCAGGAAATCCCTGGAATCGGGCAAGACCTGGCCGTGAAGATTGAAGAGTTTCTGGCAACAGGAACGATTCGTGCGTATGAAGAACTGAAGACCCCATTGCCGGAGGAAGTGGCCGGTTGAGCCACATTGCCGGGCCTCACCGATGCGCTGGTGAGTTACTTATATTTCCGGCTGATCATCCGCACACTGGGCGATCTGGAAAGCCTGGTTGCGTCTCATTTACTGAGAACACAACCTGGCTTTTCGGGGTCGGAGGATACGCTGCTCGCGGCAATCCGCGAACGGATCGGAACCGTGCCGGCTACGCGGCCGGACGCAGCTCCCTAAAGATCTTCCAGGTCTTCAACAGTTCAACGGCCTTCTGGAGCTGCACATCATCGTCCAGGGAAATGTCCCCGGCGGCATCGCCTGCGGGCACCGTGCCGTTCTTATGGGCAGGTTCCTCGCCCGGCTTGGCCGAAGATGAGGCATCTTTTCCGGCTGCGGGCGTTTTGGCCGTCTTCGGCTCAGACTCTTTTCCGTCTTTCTCGCCGGCCTTGGCCACTGTCTGTGCCTGCAATTTAACCACAATATCCGGCGTGATGCCGGTAGACTGAATTGAGCGCCCCTTCGGGGTGTAGTACATGGCAGTCGTGAGGCGGAGTCCCGACCCGTCGCCCAACGGCAGAATCGTCTGGACCGATCCCTTACCGAAGGACGTGGTCCCGACAATGACGGCCCGTCCCCAATCCTGCAACGCACCAGCCACAATCTCCGACGCGCTAGCCGACCCTTCGTTCACCAGAATGATCATCGGAGAATCTTCCAGCGTCTCCTTCGTCTTGGAGAACCACTCGTCCTTCTTCCCCTCACGACCTTTGGTATACACGATCAGCTTCCCGTTCCCCACAAACTGTTCGGACACATCGACGGCCGCTGTCAGGAGACCACCAGGATTGTTCCGCAAGTCGAGAATCGTCCCTTGAACCTTCTGCTCCTTGAACTGCTTGAGCGCCCGGCCGAGATCCCGTCCCGTGGCTTCCTGGAACTGCGTCAAACGCACATACCCAATGGTATTGTCGAGCACCTTGAACTTCACGCTTTCGATCTTGATGGTGTCCCGCACCAGTGAAAACGCCAGCGGATCCGCCGTGCCGTCCCGCTGAATGGTGAGATTCACCTTGGTGCCTTTGGGACCGCGCATTTTCTGCACCGCATCCATCAGCGTGAGATCCTTTGTGGGTTCGTCGTTCACCTTGGTAATAAAATCACCGGCCTTGATCCCAGCTCGATGCGCAGGTGTGCCTTCGATCGGGGAAATGACGGCCAACCGGTTCTCTTTGACGCCGATCTGAATCCCCACCCCGCCGAACTCGCCTTTGGTTTCGACCTGCATTTCTTTGTACATCTCGGGTGTCATATAGGCCGAGTGCGGATCCAGCGTGGAGAGCATCCCGCGAATCGCCCCCTGCACGAGATCTTTCACCTTGGTATCGTCGACATAATGCTTCTGCACCTGCGTCAAGACCTCGGAGAAGGTCCGCAGTTCTTCATAGGTCTCGGAGGCGTGGCCGGTCCGCTCCAATCCTTTCTCCAGCACGATGCCGATTCCTAAGGCTACCGTCACCATCAGCAAAAGATATAACCACCGTCGGCTTCGCCGCTGTTCCATATCGTGGGTTTCCTTCCTTCCGAGACCTACCGTTTTGACAGCCACACGAGGGGATCCACCGGTTCCGCCCCCTCGCGTAACTCAAAATAGAGCGTATTTTCACCCGTCATACCTGTGTCACCCGTTTCACCGATCGCTTCTCCGGCTTCGATCCGGGCCCCCACCGACGTCAATATTTTCGACGCGTGAGCATACAACGAAAAGACTCCGTTCGCATGATCCATGATTATAACGAGTCCGTAGCCTTTCAACCAGTCCGCGTAGACAACCTGGCCGGCAAGCACCGACCGTATATTACTCCCTTCCGCGGCGCGAATCTCAATCCCTTTTCGCTGGATATAGGTATTGAAGGTCGGGTGCTTCTGCCGTCCGAAGTACGACACCACTTGCCCTTCGGTCGGCCAAAGGAGCGTCCCTCGTAACGCACGGAGGCCTCCCGCCGCAGAGGGGGGGCGAGTTGCCAGTGCCGCCCGACGTCTGGTTTCCAGCTCTTTCAGCAAACTGTCGACCCGGCTGGCCGCCCGCTCCAATTCCTCTACGGCCCGGTCATGCGATTCCTTTTCTTGAGTAATTTTCGCGAGATACACCCGTTTCTGTTTTTTCAAACCTTGGATCTGAGCCAGCTTTTCCTCGGTGCTGGCCTTGTAGGCCAGGATGCCCTGACGCGCCTCTTCTCGACTCCGCTCGACCTCGGCAATCCGCTCGGCATCTTTCCGGTAGGTTTCCATGATCTCATACTCTCGCTGAGTGACGGCGGAGAGGTAACGAAATCGTCGTTGAAAGTCCCCTGAAGAGCTGGCTGCCAGCAGCGTTCTCAGGTGCCAAAAGCGCCCTTCGACATACTGAACCCGTAGACGGGCCGCGATGGCATCCTGCCGCTCATCGATACGTTCCGACAGCCGGCTCAACTGCACGCTCATCTGCTCGATTTCCACATCCTTCTTTTTGAGCTTCCTGACGACGTCTTGATGCTCCTGACGATAGCGCACCAGACGTTCGTCCAACGACTGCAATCCCTGCAGGACCGACTCGCGTTTCTTCTCCGCCTCATCCGCCTTCTTACGCTTCTCGACAATCGTGCCGCGCAGCTTCTCCAGCGTTTTCTTTTCTTGCTCGATCTTGTCCGCATACGAATCTTTGCGCTCCGCCCAGGCCGGAACCGTCCACAGAACCATCTGAACAGCCATCACGACACATCCCCATCGTGCCCACGTCATGCCCGTCCCTCCCCGAACCGGAGCAAGGAGAGAAAACTGCCGGCACAGCCGAGGAAGAGCCCCACACACACGAGCACCACACACATTTCGACAGGAAAAAACGTCAGCAGCGTGTCCACACCCAGGAATCGGCTGGCAGACCGGATTTCATGACGAAACAATTCGAACCCGGCTTTGAGGATCACCAGCGACAGCGCGCTGCCGAGCAACCCGAGCGCCGCGCCTTCGAGCAGGTAGGGCACGCGGATAAAGGTGCTGCTCGCGCCGATCAATCCCAGAATCTCAATTTCTTCCCGGCGTGAATACAGCGCCAAACGAATCGTGTTCGCGATGATCGTGACCGACGCCGCAGATAAAATGATGCCGACGATGATGGCCGCCACCTCGATATACCGGACAATGCCGGCTAAGGCCTCAACCCATTCCTGATTATATTGCACCTGCGCGACTCCAGGAATCGCCTGGGCGCGGTTGGCCCAACGCCGCATCGCTTCCGATGAGCGAGACTCCACGGCAAGCGTCACGACGAACGACGCCGGAAGCGGGTTCCGCCCGAGTCCCTGCAACAGATGCGACTCCGCCGGAAACTGACTCTGGAAATCCGCCAAGGCCCGCTCCTTGGACACAAAGGTCAACGCCCCGACCGCACGATCGGCTTTCAATTGCAGTTCGATTTCGCCTCTCGTCTGCTCCGTTAGGTCATCCTGCAGATACACCATCACCTGAATATCCTGCTCGAGCGACGAGGCCATGGCTCTCAAATTGACATAGAGCAGCAAGAACACGCCGACGCAGGCAAACGTGAACGCCGTGGTAGCCACCGCCACCACCGTGGTCGTGCGGTTCGTCAACACATTGGCGACCGCCTCCCGCAATAAATACAGGAGGCGCCTCACGGACACACCTGCTCCCGAGAGACGACCTTCCCTTGATCCAATGTGATCACGCGCCGATTGACCTGTGCCAAGACGTTGGGATCGTGAGTCGCCACGATGATGGTTGTGCCACGGGCGTTGATCGACTTGAACAGCTCGATGATTTCGCTGGTCAGCTCTGGGTCCAAATTCCCGGTCGGCTCATCGGCCAGCAGCATGATCGGCCCATTGACGGTGGCGCGGGCGATGCAAACCCGTTGCTGTTCGCCGGTGGAAAGTCCAGGGGGAAAGAGATCCTTCTTATGATCCAGCCCCACCGACCGTAACGCCTCCGTCACTTTCCGTCTGATTTCAACGGTGGAGGCCCCCTGAACCAGCAGAGGCAACGACACGTTATCGAACACGGTTTTCTTGGGCAGCAGACGGAAATCCTGCAGCACCACCCCCACTTTTCGACGCAATAGGGGGATTTCAGACGGTCGCAATTTGGACAAGCTACGGCCCTGCACCAGAATCTGCCCTTCCTCCGGGCGCTCTGCGCCGATCAACAATTTCAGCAATGTCGATTTGCCCGCGCCGCTCGGCCCCATCAACAGGACGAACTCGCCCTTCTCGATGTCCAGCGTCACATCGGATAGCGCCAGACGACGGTCGTAATATTTTGAGACGTGAAAAAGTTGAATCATGGATGGTAGCAGAGACAGCGGCCGGACCGGAGTGAACTCTCAGGTCCTTCCCACTGAGCACGGCACACTTTGAGCAGATCAATCAGGAGCGCGATTCCCATCCTACCATCGCAGATCATCCCCCGCGACGTCGAATGCATTCGCAATATGCTGCACCGGGCCAACCGTCCCGGCATCATCCTGTATCAAGACCACATCGAATCGACACGCACAATCACGAATCCGGTGTTGCGCGAGGTACTGCGCCGCGAGTTGAATTAATTTAGCACGCTTGCGCGCATCAATAGCTTCAATCGCGCCGCCGTAGGTTCCGTTCCGACGACGTTTGACCTCGATGAACACCAGTACCCCCTGGTCATCGGCCACCAGATCGAGCTCGCCCAAGGGAGAGCGCACATTCCGGCCAAGGATACGAAACCCCTGCCGTCGCAGGTAGGCTTCGGCCCGTCCTTCTCCTTCATCCCCCACTTCACGACGTCGGTCACGCATCGATCCAGCGGGCCCCTCAGGCCTGGGCGACAGAGGAACGCCCTGTCCCGGCATCACCGGCACAGAGGTGCTGCACCGGAGCAAAACTCCGGCGATGGATCGAACAAGGCCCGTGCTCTCGGAGCAGACGGAGGTGCTCCGGAGTTCCGTAGCCTTTGTGTTCGGCGAAATTATATTGGGGATACCAACGGTGATACTCAACCATCAAGCGATCGCGCGTCACCTTCGCGATGATCGAAGCGGCCGCAATGGAGCAGGAGAGGCCATCGCCCTTGATGATGGAACGTTGAGGAACCGACAAACCGGAAAGCGTCACAGCATCCAGCAGCAAGAAATCCGGCGGAAACGGCAATGCCTGGAGCGCACGCTGCATGGCCAACCGGGTCGCTTGAAGGATGTTCAACCGATCGATCTCCGCCTCCGTCGCAGCCCCGATGCCAACGCCGATGGCCCGACGAACGATTTCAGCGAACAGTCGAACACGGTCCGCCTCCCCGACCTGCTTGGAATCATTCAGGCCTGGCAGGCGACATCGACGCGGCAACACCACCGCAGCCGCGACGACGGGACCGGCGAGAGGCCCACGCCCGGCCTCATCGAGCCCGGCTATATGCCGGTACCCACGACACCAAGCCTCCACCTCAAATTCCTCGGTGGGGCCTCCTATCGTCGGGTTCGGAGTACCAGCCAAACGTGCGCCTCTGTCCTGGCCTCAAGCGGAACACAACACAATCGAACGATCAGGCCTTCGCAGCCGTGGCTGCTGCGTCCGCCTCAAGCTTGGCAGCTGCCTGTGCCTTGCTCTCGACCTTAAATTCACGGTCTTCCACCTTGGCAAACTTGCCCTTCTTGGTGCGCAGATAGTAGAGCTTGGCCCGGCGAACGCGCCCTTGGCGGACGACATCGACCTTGGCCACATTGGGTGAGTGGATGGGGAAGGTCCGCTCGACACCGACATTGTAGGACAGCTTGCGCACGGTGAAGGTTTCGCTATTGAGCGTGCCTTTTCTGGCGATGACCGTCCCCTCATACACCTGGATACGCTCTTTTTCACCCTCGACCACCTTCACGTGGACACGAACAGTATCCCCGATCTCAAACTTAGGCGTCGTTTTCTTGGTTAAGGATCGTTGGATCCGTTCTAGCCGATTCATAATCTTTCCCCTCCTCCTCTCAACGAACAGGTACCTGTACAAGACTCTCTTGCATCACTTCGCTCAACAACCGTCGATCTTCCGATCCAAGCTCGCGATCCCGCAAGAGATCCGGCCGCTTCAGATAGGTGTTCCGCAACGCTTCCTTCCGGCGCCACAACCGGATCGCCTCATGGTGACCCGATACCAGCACCTCCGGAACCGCCATCCCGCGCACCTCCGCCGGTCTGGTGTAGTGCGGATACTCCAACAATCCCTCGGTAAACGACTCCTCGGCCGCCGACGCCGCATCGCCCAACACGCCTGGAACCAGGCGCGCCGCTGCATCGATCATCACCAGCGCCGGCAGTTCCCCTCCGGTCAAGACATAATCCCCGACGGAGATTTCTTCCGGATGCAGCGCCAGTCTGACACGCTCATCCATCCCCTCATAATGCCCGCAGACGAAGACTACGATGCGTTCGTCCTGCGCCAGCGACTGTGCCAACTCCTGCGTGAAAGGCCGCCCTTGCGGAGACGGAATAATCACCCGCAACGTCGTCTCCGGATGAGAGGCCTGATAACGGGTTCGTAACGCATCGATGGCCTGGAGCACCGGTTCAGCCTTCATGACCATCCCGGCCCCCCCGCCATACGGCACATCGTCTGCCGTCTTATGCCGATCGAAGGTGTGATCGCGCAAGTTCTGGACCAACACCTCCAATAACCCCTTTTCTTGGGCGCGCTTCAGAATACTCTGGCCAAGCACCGGGGCCACCATCTCCGGGAACAATGTTAGGACCGCGCACCGCATGTTACAGCTCTCCAAACCCTTCCGGCAGCCGCACGGTCATGACCCGTGCCGGTACGTCGACCGCAACCACGACTTGTTTCGCCGCAGGAATCAGCATGTCTTTTCCGTCTTGCCGCACCAGAAAATTCTGGTTTCCGGACATGGCGACCACTTCTTCCAAGCGACCGAGCACCGTCCCGACCTCATCCTGCACGACCATCCCGATCAAATCACATTGATAGTACTGGTCGGCCGGCAACGCCGGCGAGTCTCCGCGGGGAACTTGGATGAAGGCTCCGCGAAACTCGGCGACCTGCTCAGGGGTCGTAAACGCCTCGAACGCCACAATCCACGTCGGCCCCCCGGGCCGCACATGTGTCACACGGGTCTCGATTGTCTTCCCGGCAGACCCGACAATAGTCACCTGCCCAAGAGCCTCGAACCGCCCCGGCACATCCGTAAGCGAACGCACGCGCGCCTCGCCTCGCACCCCGAACGATCGCTCAATTCTTCCGATGGTGACGAGTTCTGCGTGATCGAGCGTCGCCATGCCTGTCGAGCTACTTCTTGCTCTTCACGCTCTTGACAGCCTTCTCGGCCTTTTCCGGCTTCGCAGTCTTCTCGACCTTCGCACTCTTCTCCGTCTCGAACTCTTTCCAGACCCCATGCCGCTTCAACAACGTCCGCACAGTTACCGTGGGTTGAGCACCATGCCGCAACCAGGACAACACCCGCTCCGACTTCAGTACCGGCACGGCCGGATTCTTGAGCGGATCGAAAATGCCCAGGATTTCCAAAAACCGCCCATCGCGTGGTTTCCGTGAGTCAGCCGCAATCACCCGATACATCGGCCGCTTATGTCGCCCTGTCCGTGCCAATCGTAAATGAACCGCCACTAGAACCTCCTCAGAGTAATGAGCTGTCAGCCATGGGCTGCGTTCGCTCGGTTAGGACTCTCGTCTCCATCATGAACATATGCACACAGAAACCACTGTCACCTAGTTACATGCCTCGAAGCATTTGGGCCAACTGACGCCGACCTCCCGCACCACCTGACATGACCTTGGCTATTTTCCTCGCCTGCAGGAATTGCTTGATCAAACGGTTGACCTCTTGCACACTCGTCCCGCTGCCACGGGCGATCCGCTTCTTTCGGCTCCCGTTGATCAACGTGTGGTCGCGCCGCTCGCGTGAGGTCATGGAGTCGATCATGGCCGCGACCCGCTTCATTTCCTT
>JACOEF010000457.1 GCA_024998705.1 Nitrospira sp. | reverse complement strand
GATTGTGCTTCGAGTGGTGCGGCTGATCTATTGGAACAATGCCGACCGTACGAAACGCGATGCGATGCTGGCCGGTGCCCCGGCCCTTGGCCTGATCGGCTTACTTGTCGGCTTCTATTTCTTGAATTGGATTCCCCCGGTGCCGCTGTCGTTGACACACGGCGGGATGTATCACGAAGTGAAACGTTCGGAGGATCGGTTTGAACTGAGTTTCGAGAAATCCTGGTACGAGGTCTGGAAAGTCTCGGACAACGCCATCCCGGCCGATGATCCAGTGTATTGTTTCACGGCGGTCTTTGCTCCCGTCGCGCTCAACACCACGATCTATCACCCCTGGTACTACCGCCCCGACGCCCGCCAACCCTTTACCCATGCCGACCGGATTGCCCTCAAAATTTCTGGAGGGCGTGAGGGCGGGTATCGTGCCTACACGTTTAAGCAAGGACTCGATGCCGGCGACTGGCGGGTTGATGTGGAGACTGAGGACGGGCGTGTGATCGGCCGGGTGGCGGTGCATGCGGAGAAGCGGGACGAAGCCGCGCGGTCGCTGACGACGATTGTGTACTGACCGTCGCCTGGATTCGCACATGCGCCGCACCACGGGGCTGGAATTTCTTGACGCGCGAGAAGGCGCGAGTCTGGCCGCACAAAAAGGCGATCGAGTCATTTATATGTCGGACGCGACGTCACCCCCTTCGTTGCCGAGCGAATAGGTAAACTCGCGAGCCTTCTCCGGAAAGAATAGCGGTTGAGCGGAAAGGGGGAAATGAGGGCTTGGAAATGCAAGCCGTACGATAGATGCGGAAACCAGTTCGTAGAGCAGGAGCGTCTCTTCATAGTTCTCGCGTTGGGAAGCCGACAGATGCTGCGGATCATAATGGATGACAGTCAGATGCTCGCGTGTGGCGAATTCTGCGGAGAGTGCCTTATGGACATTCATTGAGGCCGCTCTTCCCCAATAGGTCACTTCCTCTATCGCGCCGTACGGGCCGAGTTCGTACAGGTGCATGTGAGGGGGTACCAAGGCGATGCGTGTGAGCCGATCGGCATTTTCAGGCAGGCTTGGGTGCCCCGGCATTTCAGTCCGGGCGATGGCAGTGAAGGCGAGAATCAGTAAGCTCAGCGCAAACAAGGAGCGAATTGCTCGGTTCGACATGCTGCGTCCGATCAGAGGTTGACAGGCTGTGCTTGAAATGAGAACACGTCACGAGCTTCATCTGCCAACGATGGCAGCGTTGGCATGGTGTAACTGCCCGCCCGCTGGAAGCGATCCGTCGGGCGATCAATGATAGACTGTGAGCCACGTTCTATTGACCCGTTCCTGATCAAAGGAGACGAATCCATGACATGGTGCCATCTGCGGCTAGCGGTCGCCGTTCTCTGGTTGCTGGTCGGCAGTGTCGCGCTTCCGGCCCTGGCCGATGAGCCGAAACCTGCGGCGCTGCCTTGGCAAGTCGGGCCTGGTGAGGCCAAACTGGGCGATCAGGCGCTGTTGAAATTACCGAAGGGGTATCGGTTTCTCGGGGCGCAGGAGACCCAGCGGCTGCTCAAACAGATGGGGAATTTCCCCTCCGGTTCCGAACTCGGCCTGATTACCGCGACAGAAGAAGGTGAGCAGTGGTTCATGGTGGTCCGCTATATTGACGCCGGCTACGTCAAGGATGATGAGGCGGCCAATTGGGACGCCGATGCGCTGATGGCCTCCATCAAGGAGGGGACGGACGAAGACAACAAAACCCGGCAGGCCCAGGGCTTTCCCCCGCTGGTGATTCGCGGTTGGGAGGAAAAGCCGCATTACGATAAGACGGCGAACAAAGTGGTCTGGGCCATCTCGGCGCAGGAGCGGGAATCGTCGGTCGGAGTCAATTACAACACGCTGGCGTTGGGGCGGCAGGGCTACCTCAGTATGAACATGGTGGGCTCGTTGGAGCAGTTGCCGCTGTTGAAGCCACACGTGAGTCGTCTGCTCGCCAATGTGGAGTTTGTCGAGGGGAAACGATATGCCGATTTCGATAGCACGACCGACAAGGTGGCGGCGGTCGGTCTGTCGGCGCTTATTGCCGGCGCGGCGATCAAGTCCGGCCTGTTGGCGAAGCTCTGGGGGTTCATCATTCCCCTGGTGATCGCGGGGAAGAAAGTGTTGATGTTGCTGGTGATCGCGCTCGGTGGACTCGCCGCCAAGTATCTCAAGAAAAAACCTCAGGTGGACCAACCTGGCGGGGGTGGAGGGTTGCCGTCGTGAAAATCCTGCTCCTGCTCCTGGGCGGTCTCAAGCTGGGCAAGATTGCGCTCACCGGCGGGACCATGCTGCTCTCGATGGTGGTGTATAGCTTCGTCTTCGGCTGGTGGTATGCGGTGGGATTCGTGCTGCTGATTCTGTTCCACGAGCTGGGGCACTACGCCGCCGCCAAGCAGCGCAACCTGAACGTCGGAGCGCCCACCTTTATCCCCTTCGTCGGCGCCTGGATTCAGCTCAAGGAACAGCCGATGGATGTCGAAACCGAAGCCTACGTCGGCATCGCCGGTCCGGTGGCGGGGACCTTTGCGGCCATGGCCTGCTACTACGCGGCGGAGTATACCCATAGCCAGTTGATGCTGGCCCTGGCCTATGCCGGGTTCATGATCAATCTCTTCAACCTCATTCCGCTGTCCCCGCTGGATGGGGGGCGCATCACGGCGATCATTTCGCCGAAGGTCTGGTGGCTGGGTGTGCCCATCCTGATTGGCCTGTTCATCGTGAATCAAAGCCCCATGCTGCTGTTGATCGCGATCATGGCCCTTCCCCATGTGATGTCTACGTTTCGGGGCGG